>NZ_JBHVUQ010000284.1:0-7588 GCF_042884105.1 Streptomyces sp. NPDC058157 | reverse complement strand
GGGACTCCAGCGGGTGGTGGCCCAACTCCGCGAGCCCGGTCTCCCCGTCGGCCCGGACCCGCCACAGCACCCGCGGGGCGTCGGGCCATGCACCGGCGCCCGTACCCGTCGCGGCCGGGCCGCCGGGGTCTGCGCCGGGCCCGGGCGCGCCGGGCAGCTCGAAGCCGGGCCGGCCCGGAGCGCCCGGGCGGGCCGGGGCCAGCACCACCACCGCGAACCGGCCCCGTGCGGGGAGCCCCAGCCGCGCCGCCGCCGAGGCCGCCGACTCCGGGTCCGGCGCGGCCGCTCCGGGGCCGTCGAGCAGCGCGTCCAGCAGGGCCGCGCGCCGCTCCCGTTCCCGGTCCTCCCGCTCGGCCCCGGCCCGGTGGTACGCCTCCGACGCGGCGTCCGTCAGCCGGTCCACCACGTCCCACAGCGCGTCGGGCCCGGCCGGCAGCCGGGCGAGCGCCGACCGGTCGTGCGCCGCCACCGCCTCGGTCAGGCACTGCCACACCAGCCGCGCCCCCTCCCGGTAGGTGCGCCGCAGGGGGTCCAGCGGCAGCCCCCGCCCCGCCCGCTCGGCGCCCGCGGCCCGGGCGTCCGCCACGTCGACCGGCTCCCCCCGGCCGGCGCCGACCAGGCCCTCGAGCAATCGGCGCAGGACGAGCCGGATCCGCTCCCGGACCCCGGCCCGGCCGAGCGGGGCGGCCCAGGCGGGCTCCTGGGCCAGCGCCCGGTCGGTGAGCCGGTCCGCCGCCAGGGCGAGCCGGCGGTCCAGGTCCTCGCGTATCTCCTCGACGATCCGCTCCATGACGGGCAGGGTGACACGGGTGAGGGGGCGGTGGGGAGGGCCCGGAGCGGGCCGGTCCGCTAGCGTGTTCGGAGCACTGCGGCTGCAGTGCTCACGCCCAGCCGCTCCGCCAGACCCCAGAGGACCGCCCATGCGCCAGAATCCGGAACGCCGGGCCGCGCTGCTCGACGCAGCCATCGAGGTCCTGGCCCGCGAGGGCTCCCGGGGCCTGACCCTGCGGGCCGTGGACAAGGAGGCCGGGGTCCCGACCGGCACCGCCTCCAACTACTTCGCCCACCGCGGCCAGCTGCTCTCGCAGATCCTGCGCCGCACCCGCGAACGCCTCGCCCCGGCCCCCGAGGACCTGGCCGGCTCGCCGGACACCGTGGAACTGCTCCGCCGGCTCCTCGGCCGGCTGCGGCGCGAGCCCAGCGTGCACACGGCCGTCCTGGAGCTGCGCCTGGAGGCCACCCGCAGGCCCGAACTCCGCGAGGAGCTCTCCGCGTTCCTCGCCGACGAGCTGGAGGCGAACATCGCCGGGCACCTGGAGGCGGGTCTGCCCGGGGACCGGCAGGGCGTGGAACTGCTCTACTTCGCCATGCAGGGCCTGATCGTGGACGACCTCACCGTCCCCGCCCTGCTCGACGCCCACCCGGTGGAGCCGCTCCTCGGGCTGATGGTCGAGCGCCTGCTCCCGCCGGGGCCGGCCAACTGAGGGGCCGGCGAACTGAGAAGCCGGCGAACGGAGCACCGAGAACCGCACACGATGACAGTCTTGATCAAAAACGAACGGGTTCCGGCCAAGCTGTCATGCAGGACCGCGCATGTTCCCGCGGAAAATGCCAGAACCCCCTTCCGCAGTGTGGAACTTGAGTAAGTTCCCTCCTGTCACGCCGTTCGGCCGGGAGGGGAGCCCGCGTGCCCGGGATCGACGAATGCCTGCTCGAAGCCATGGCCCTGCCGGGCGCGCGGGGGGCCGCGCTGGTCGACTGGAGCAGCGGACTGGCCCTCGGCACCGTCGGGGAGTCCCCGGTGGGCGACCACGAGACCACCGCCGCCGAGACCGCCGAGCTGGCCCGTGCGGCCGCCGAGTACGAGTCCTTCGCCCAGCCCGCCACCGCGCCGCCGCCCGCGACCGGCGGGGGACCGGCGGGCCCGCCCGTCGAGGACCTGATCGTCACCACCCGGACCGGCTACCACGTGCTGCGCTTCGTGGAGACCAGCTTCGACAGCAGCGTCTTCCTCCACCTCTGGCTCGACCGCGCCGAGGGCAACCTCGCGCTCGCCCGGCTCAGACTCCGCGCCCTCGCCGAAGGGCTGGTGCTCCGGTGACCACCGCACCCGTACACGGCCTCGCCGCGGTCTCCCCGCTGCTCACCCGGCTCGCCGCCGAGCGCGCCACCGGCGCCCTGCTGCGCGACCGCGGCACGCTGTTCCTGGAGGACGGCCGCATCGTGCACGCGGAGAGCCCCTCCACCCCGGGGCTGGACGTGCTGCTGACCACCGGCGGGGGGCTGGCGCCCGAGCGCTGGAACGAGGCCCTGAGTGAAGCCGGGGCCACCCGGCAGGTCGCCCGGTTCCTCGTGGACAGCGGCGGCCTGGCCGGCGGGGAGCTGGAGATCTGCCACCTGGCCGCGATATTCGACGCCGCCTTCTTCGCCCTCTCCCCGGGCAGCGGGCCCTCCCGCTTCCGCCGCGGCGCCACCCACTGGATCGGCTCCATGCGCTCCGTCCCGGCCGCCGCCGTGGAGCGCGAGACCCGCAGGCGCCGCGAGCTGCTCGACGCCGTGTGGCCCTACCCGCAGCTCGACACCGCCCCGGTCGTGCCCCGCCCGGCCGCGCCCGGGCAGATCGTCACCGCCCGGCAGCGGGCCCTGCTCGCGCAGGCGGACGGCGTGCGGACCCCCGCCGACCTCGCGTGGGTCCTGGGCCGGCCCGCCTTCCACACCCTGCTCGACGTACGAAGACTCGCGGCCGCCGGGCTCGTCGAGACACCGCACGTCCGGCCCGCCCCGGCGCCGGCCGCACCCCTGCCCGACTGGATGACCCAGGCCCAATCCCCGGACGTGGCGCTGCTCCGCCGGTTACGCGACGCACTGGAGGCAAGCCTGTGAGGCTCCCGCTCCGACCGGTTCTGCGAGCCGACCGTTCCGAGCGGAGGCCGCCCGAAGGGAGGAAGGCCGACATGAACACGCTGATGCTGCCCGCCGAGGCCGAAGCCGAGGTACTCGCCGAGCTCCGCCGGCTGCGGGCCCGGGTGCCCCAGCTCAGCGGGGCGCTCGCGGCGAGCGCCGACGGGCTGGTGCTGGCGCAGGACAGCGCCGCGGGCGAGGCCGAGTCCGTCGCCGCGCTGACCGCCGCCGCCCTCGGCGTGGCCCAGCGGCTGAGCGACTGCACCGGCCAGGGCGGCTTCCGTGAACTGCTCGTCCGCGGCGAGCACGGCTACGTCGCCACCTACGCCGCGGGCGAGGCGGCCGTGCTCACCCTGATCGCCGAGCCGCGCGTCAACGTCGGCCGCCTCCACCTGGAGGCGCGCCGCTCCAGCGTCCGGATAACCGAGCTCATAGAGCACAGCCTGGGCCGCCGGTCCGGCCCCGAGGCGCCGGCGCCGGACCGTCCCTGACCGCTCCCGGCCGACAGGCCAGAACCAGCCAAAAAGCAAACGACTGCAAAGGAAACCCCCATGGCCAATGTGGAAACCGCCCTCAAGGAAGCCCACGCCAGCATCGAGGGCGCGATCGGCGCGGCCCTCGTCGACTACGGCAGCGGCATGGCCCTCGGCCACATCGGCGGCGGCAAGGACCTGGACCTGACGGTGGCCGCGGCCGGCAACACGGACGTGGTCCGGGCCAAGGTCCGCACCATGGAGATGCTCGGCCTGAAGGACGAGATCGAGGACATCCTGATCACTCTCGGCAGTCAGTACCACCTGATCAGGCTGATGAAGGGCCGCAACAGCGAGGGCTTCTTCCTCTACCTCGCCCTCGACCGGAACCGGGCCAATCTGGCCATGGCCCGGCACCAGCTGAAGAAGATCGAGGAGAGCCTGGAGGTCTGACGGCTCCGGCGGCGGCCCCCGGCGGGCCGCGACGGCACGGTGGCGGGCGGCTGAATTCTTTGCCGTCCGCCCCGGCGGACTGAGTGATATGTCCGAAATGGGTCGGCTTTATCATCCTGTTACAGAGTAAGATGCTGTAATTGGCTGATCATCAACCCGGTCGACAAAGATAAAAACGCTGGAGAACCCGCCACCCATGCCCCCGCGCCTGAGCATCGTCGTGCCCTCCTACAACGTCGAGCTCTACCTCGACGAGTGCCTGGAATCCCTTGCAGCCCAGACGTTCGACGACTTCGAAGTCGTCATCGTCGACGACGGGTCCACGGACAACAGTGCGGCCATCGCCGCAGCCTTCGCTGAGCGTGACCAGCGCTTCCGGGTGGTCCTCCAGCAGAACGCCGGCCTCGGCGCCGCTCGGAACGTCGGCTTCCGCCACGCCTCGCCGGACAGCGAGTACATAGCCTTCGTCGACTCCGACGACACCATGCCGTCGGACGCCTACCAGAAGCTGATCGACGCCCTCGACGCCAGCGGCTCCGACTTCGCCGCGGGCAACGTCAAGCGCTTCCGCTCCGTCGGCATGCAGCAGTCCTGGGGCCACCGCGTCGCGTTCGCGAACACGCGGCTGAAGACCCACATCTCCAAGTTCCCGGCCCTGGTCACCGACCGCACCGCCTGGAACAAGGTCTACCGGCGCGGTTTCTGGGAGGAGCACGGCTTCCAGTACCCCGAGGGCATCCTCTACGAGGACGCCCCCGTCAGCATCCCGGCGCACTACTTCGCCAAGAGCGTCGACGTGATCAGCGACTGCGTCTACCACTGGCGGGTCCGCGAGACCGGCGAGCGCTCCATCACCCAGCGCTCCACCGACCCGGTCTCCGTCATCGACCGCGTGACCTCCGTCCGCCTGGTCCGCGAGGCCCTGCTCGGCAAGACCGGCGAGAAGTACGCCCGCTACCTGCGCGACTACGACTACAACGTGCTGAGCGAGGAACTCCCGCTCATCTACAAGTACGTCGCCGAAGGCGGGGACGACTTCCGCGCCGCCTTCGTCAAGGAGGTCGGCGGCCTCGTCCGCGAGATCGGCACCGGCCCCTGGAGCGACCTCACCGTCGCCGACCGGCTCAAGGCGTTCCTGGCCCGCGAGGGCCGCGTCGAGGAGTTCATCGCCCTCCTGCACCACCAGCGGGACTTCTCCTACAGCGTGCCGGTCAAGGGCCTCGCCCGCCCGCAGGCCGACTACCCCTTCCTCAAGGCCCCCGTCCCGCCCAAGCTGCTGACCCTCGGCCCGCGCGAGCGCCGCATCGTCAGCCGCCTGGAGCAGGCCGCCTGGAGCGACGGCAAGCTGCTGCTGCGCGGTTACGCCCTGCCCGGCCACATGGGCGCCGAGAGCCGCCTGGGCTCCCGCAAGATGCTGGTCTTCCGCGAGCAGGGCAAGCGCCGCCGCACGGTCGTCCCCACCCGCACGGTGGCCTCGCCGATGGCCACCGTGAACTCCCCGCACCTCGCCCTGCGCCACGCCGACTGGGCCGGCTTCACCGCCGTCGTCGAACCCACCGTCTTCCAGTCCGGCGGCAAGTGGCGCGAGGGCGTGTGGACCACGTCCATCGCCGTCACCGGCCCCGGCGGCCTGCACCGGGCCCGCCTGCGGGGCGGCGAGCACGACAGCGGCACCAACCCGCCCTCCCACTGGGCCACGCCCGACGTCCGCATCGTGCCGACCGTCGCCGGCTCCCTCACCGTCCACGTCGAGATCGTCCGGGCCCGCGTCCTGGACGTCCGCCCCCACGGCGACGACGCCCTCGAACTCTCCGGCGAGCTGGCCGCAGGCGCCGGCGAGGGCCTCACCCTGCGCGCCGAACACGCCGGCACCGGCACGGGCCTCGACATCCCGCTCACCCTGGGCAGCGCCCCGGCCGGCGGCCGCATCCCCTTCACCGCCGTCGTCCCCCTCGCCGGGCTCGGCGCCGTCGCCGCCACGCCGGCGCCCGGCGAATGGACCCCCGAGGCCTGGACCCTGGCCGTGGTCCGCCCCGACGGCACCCGCCACCCGCTGGTCCACGACGAACGCGGCGGCTTCACGGGCCTGGCCGTACCGCTCCCCGGCGGCGCCGGCGAACTCGCGGTCTTCGCCAAGCGCTCCAAGGGCGGCCACCTCCTCCTGTCCGTCCAGCCCGCCCCGCCGCTCGTCGACACCGTCTCCGCCGAGAACGGCACGCTGACGCTGCGCGGCGTCTTCCGCGCCCCCGCGGACAGCGCCGACGAGCCGTACGAGCTGGTCCTGCACGACCACCACGGCACCGAGTACAGCTACCCCGTCACCCGTGACGGAGACCGCTTCGAAGCCGCCTTCGAGCCCGTGCTCCCCGAGCCGTACGCGGGCCGCACCAGCCTCCCGCACGGCCGCTGGTGGCCCACCCTGCGCCCGGTGAGCCAGGGCGGCACCACCGCCGGCCTGCTCGGCGTCGACCGCGGCGCCCCCGTGCAGCTCGTCGGCACGGCCCTGACCGCCGGCCCCCACCCGGTCACCGTCCTGGGCCGCCGCATGCGCGTCGAGGCCCGCCACCACGACCGCATGGCCCTGGTCACCGACCCGCTCCTGAGCCCCCACGACCGCTCCCGCTACGCCCAGCGCGTCGCCCGCGACGAGACCTACCCGGCGCAGCAGCAGCTCCCGGTCAAGGACCTGGTCGTCTACGACACCTTCGGCGGCAACGGCGCCGGCGACTCGCCCCGCGCCATCCACGAGGAACTCCTGCGCCGCGGCGAGAAGCTGGACCACGTCTGGCTGGTCCGCGACGGCCGCGCCGAGGTCCCCGCGACCGCCCGCGCCGTCCAGTACGACAGCCTGGAGGCCTGGGACGTCCTGGCCCGCGCCCGCTACTACGTGGTCAACGACAGCGTGCCGATGCACTTCCGGCGCCGCCCCGGCCAGACGGTCGTCCAGACCTGGCACGGGACGCCGCTCAAGCAGATCGGCTACGACTTCACGCACGACTACTACACCAGCCCCGAGGTGCTCGAGGGCCTGGCGCACGACAGCGCCCAGTGGACGCTGCTCGCCTCCCCGAGCTCGTACGCCACTCCCGTCCTCAAGCGGGCCCTCGGCTACGACGGCGAGGTCGTCGAGTCCGGCAGCCCGCGCGCCGACGCGCTGGTCCGTCCCGACGCGGAGCGGATCGCCGAGGTCCGCCGGCGCCTCGGCCTGCCCGAGGGCAAGAAGGTCGTCCTGTACCTGCCGACCTGGCGCGAGAACCGCGAGGACTGGAGCGGCGGCTACAAGCTCGATCTGCGGATCGACCTGGACGCGGCCCGCCGCGAGCTCGGCGAGGACCACGTCCTGCTGGTCCGCGGCCACCACCTGGTGCGCGAGCAGCTCCGCGACGGCGTGCGCGACGGGTTCGTCGTGGACGTCTCCCGCTGGCCCGACACCACGGACCTGCTGCTCGTCGCCGACGTCCTCGTCTCGGACTACTCCTCCGCGATCTTCGACTTCGCGCTGACCGAGAAGCCGATCCTGCTGTTCACGTACGACCTGGAGCACTACCGCACGACCCTGCGCGGCTTCAACTTCGACCTGGAGGAGAAGGCCCCCGGCCCGCTGCTGAAGGACTCGGCCGCCCTGATCGAGGCCATCCGCGACGCCGACGCCGTGGCCGCCCGGCACGCCGACGCCCGCAAGGCGTTCCGCGCCGAGTTCTGCGACCTCGACGACGGCCACGCCGCCGAGCGGGTCGTCGACCGGATGCTCCAGAAGTAGC
>NZ_JBHVUQ010000283.1:0-7598 GCF_042884105.1 Streptomyces sp. NPDC058157 | reverse complement strand
CCTCGAAGGGGTTCCGGGCCCGGCCCGTTTCCGTCCGCCCGCCGACTAGACGTGCGCCCGCAGCAGCGAACGCATCGTGCGCATCGCCACCGACAGGTTCGCCAGGTCGAAGTCGTCCGAGCTGCGGATCTCCTCCAGCGTCGTGCGCGCCCGGCCGATCAGCGCCGCGTTCTTCTCCTCCCACGCCTTGAAGCGCTCCTCGGGAGTCGCGTCCGCGTCGCCCACCGACAGCACGTCCGCCGTCAGCGCCGCGTGCGCCGCGAACAGGTCCTCGCGGATCGAGGCACGGGCCATCGACTGCCAGCGGTCCGACCGCGGCAGCTCGATGATCCGGTCCATCAGCTGCGTGATGTCCAGCCGGTCGGCGAGGTCGTAGTACACCTCGGCGACGGCCAGCGGGTCCACGCCCGTCCGGTCGGCCGTGGCGACGATGTCCAGCGTCGGGAAGGCCGAGGAGAACCCGGCCACCTTCGCCGCGAGCTCCGCGGGCACGCCCTCGCCGGTCAGCTCGTCCATCACCGACTGGTACCACTCCAGGTCCGCGCCGCGCACCAGCTTCGGAAGCTCGGCCCAGACCTGCGCCACCCGCGCGCTGAACAGCTCGACGGTCTCGGTGATCTGCAGCGGCTGCGGCCGGTTGTTGAGCAGCCAGCGCGTACCGCGCTCCACCAGGCGCCGCGAGTGCAGCCGGATCCGGGTCTGGACGCCGGCCGCGACCTTGTTGTCGAGCGCCTCGACGGCGTCCCACACCTCGGCCAGGCCGAAGATCTCGCGGGCCGACAGCTGCGCCCGGACGATCTCCTCCAGCGAAGCCCCGGTCTCCTCCCGCAGGCGGTGCAGGAAGGTCGAACCACCGGTGTTGACGGTGTCGTTGACCAGCAGGGTGGTGATGATCTCCCGGCGCAGGGCGTGCGCGTCGACCTGCTCGGGGAACTTCGCCACCAGCGCGCCCGGGAAGTAGGCGTGCAGCAGGCGGCGCAGGTACGGGTCGTCCGGCAGCTCGGTGTGGATGAGCTCGTCCGCCACCGTGATCTTGGTGTAGGCGAACAGGACGGCCAGCTCCGGCTGGGTCAGACCGCGGCCGGTGTTCAGCAGCTCGCGGATCTGCCGGTCGTTGGGCAGGAACTCCAGCTGGCGGTCCAGCTGCCCGTCACGGCCCAGGCGGCGCATGAAGCGCTGCTGGGCGTGGAGCAGGCTCGGCGCCTGCGCGGAGCCGTTGGCCAGGGCCGTGTTCTGCGCGTAGTTGTTGCGCAGGACCAGGTGACCGACCTCGTCCGTCATCTCGGCCAGCAGCTTGTTGCGCTGCTTGACGGTCATGTCGCCCTCGGTGACCAGGGCGTTCAGCAGGATCTTGATGTTCACCTCGTGGTCCGAGGTGTCCACACCCGCGCTGTTGTCGATGGCGTCGGTGTTGACCTTGCCGCCCTCGCCGCCGGCGCCGCTGCGGGCGAACTCGATGCGGCCCAGCTGGGTCAGACCCAGGTTGCCGCCCTCGCCGATGACCTGCGCGCGGACGTCGGCGCCGTTGACGCGGATGGCGTCGTTGGCCTTGTCGCCGACGTCGGCGTGCGTCTCGGCCGTCGCCTTGACGTACGTGCCGATGCCGCCGTTCCACAGCAGGTCCACCGGGGACTTGAGGATCGCCTGCATCAGGTCGGCCGGGGTCATCTTGGTGACGCCCGCCTCGATGCCGAGGGCCGCCCGCATCTGCGCGTTGACCGGGATGGCCTTCGCGGTGCGCGGGTGGATGCCGCCGCCCGCCGACAGCAGTGCGGTGTCGTAGTCCGCCCACGAGGAACGCGGCAGCTCGAACAGGCGCCGGCGCTCCGCGTACGAGGTGGCCGCGTCCGGGGTCGGGTCGATGAAGATGTGCCGGTGGTCGAAGGCGGCGACCAGGCGGATGTGCTCGGAGAGCAGCATGCCGTTGCCGAAGACGTCACCGGACATGTCGCCGACGCCGACGACCGTGAAGTCCTCGGTCTGGGTGTCGTGGCCCAGCTCGCGGAAGTGCCGCTTGACCGACTCCCAGGCGCCGCGGGCCGTGATGCCCATGCCCTTGTGGTCGTAGCCGGCGCTGCCGCCCGAGGCGAAGGCGTCGCCCAGCCAGAAGCCGTAGGACTCGGCGACACCGTTGGCGATGTCGGAGAACGTCGCGGTGCCCTTGTCGGCGGCGACGACCAGGTAGGTGTCGTCCTCGTCGTGGCGGACCACGCCCTTGGGCGGGACGACCTCGCCCGCGACCATGTTGTCGGTGATGTCGAGCAGCGCCGAGATGAAGATCTTGTAGGACGCGATGCCCTCGGCGAGCCACGCGTCGCGGTCCACCGACGGGTCCGGCAGGTTCTTCGCGACGAAGCCGCCCTTGGCGCCGACCGGCACGATGACGGTGTTCTTGACCATCTGCGCCTTGACCAGGCCGAGGATCTCCGTACGGAAGTCCTCGCGCCGGTCGGACCAGCGCAGACCGCCTCGGGCGACCTTGCCGAAGCGCAGGTGGACGCCCTCGACGCGCGGGGAGTACACCCAGATCTCGAACGCCGGGCGCGGGGCCGGCAGGTCCGGGATGGCCTGCGGGTCGAACTTCATCGACACGTACGCGTGCTGCTCGCCAGCGGCGTTCGGCTGGAAGAAGTTCGTCCGCAGGGTGGCCTTGATCAGCGTCAGGAACGCCCGCAGGATGCGGTCCTCGTCGAGCGAGGCGACCTGGTCCAGGGCCCCGTCCAGCTCCTCCAGCATCGCGTCCACGAGCTCGGTGCCGGCGGCCTGGCGCCCCGGCGACATCCGCGCCTCGAAGAGGGAGACCAGCAGCCGGGTGGTGTGGACGTTGTTGCGGAGGGTGTCCTCCATGTAGTCCTGGCTGAAGGTGGAGCCGGCCTGGCGCATGTACTTGGCGTACGCGCGCAGGACCACGGCCTGCCGCCAGGTGAGCCCGGCGCCCAGGACGAGGGTGTTGAAGTTGTCGTTCTCGGCCTCGCCGGTCCACACGGCCGCGAAGGCCTCCTGGAACCGCTCGCGGGCGTCGTCGCCGAGGTAGTTGTCCCCGTTGCCGTTGGACAGCGGCATCCGCAGGCCGAAGTCGTAGATCCAGGCGCTCACCCGGTCGCTGCGGCGCAGCTCGTACGGGCGCTCGTCGGTGACCTCGACGCCCAGGCGCTGGAGGACCGGCAGGACGGCGGACAGGGAGACCTGCTCGCCCTCGCGGTAGATCTTGAACCGGCGCTCGCCCGGGCCCGCGCCGACGGGCTCGTACAGCGAGAGCGCGAACTCGCGGTCGCTGGCGGACAGCCGCTCCAGGTGGCACAGGTCGGACACGGCCATGCGCGGCGTGTGGTCGGCCTTGTAGCCCTCGGGGAAGGAGCCGCTGTACTTGCGCAGCAGCTCGGCGGCGCGCTCCTCGCCCAGCTCGGCCGTCAGGGCCTCGCCGAAGCCGTCGGCCCAGGAGCGGGCGGCCTCGACCAGGCGGGTCTCGACGCGCTCGACGTCGGCGTCGGTCAGCGCGGGCAGCTGGGTGCCCTGCGGGACGCGGACGACGAAGTGGATGCGGGAGAGGACCGACTCGGTGTTCCAGGCGGTGAAGTCGACGCTGGTGCCGCCGAGCTCCTCCTTCAGGATGTCCATCAGGCGCAGCCGGACGCCGGTGGTGAACCGGTCGCGCGGCAGGTAGACCAGCGCCGAGTAGTAGCGGCCGTACTCGTCCTGGCGCAGGTAGAGCCGCAGCCGGCGGCGTTCCTGCAGGTACAGGACCGAGGTGGCGATCTCGCGGAGCTTGTCGACCGGGGTCTGGAACAGCTCGTCGCGCGGGTAGGTCTCCAGGATCTGGAGCAGGTCGCGGCCGTCGTGGCTGGACGGCGAGAAGCCGGCGCCCTCCAGGACCTCGGCGACCTTGCGGCGGATCACCGGGACGCGGCGCACGGACTCGGTGTACGCGGCGGAGGAGAACAGGCCGAGGAAGCGGCGCTCGCCGACGACGTTGCCCTCGGCGTCGAACTTCTTCACGCCGACGTAGTCGAGGTACGAGGGGCGGTGCACGGTCGCGCGGCTGTTGGCCTTCGTCAGCACCAGCAGCTCGTGCTCGCGGGCCTTGGCGCGGGCGTCGGCCGGCAGCCGGTTGAAGGACGGCGAGACGGGGTGCGCGTCCTCCTGCCCGTGGTGGACCGGGTCGGAGCGCAGGATGCCCAGGCCGGTGCCGGGGACGGCCGCGAGGGCGTCGCCGTCGACCAGGTTGTACTCGCGGAAGCCGATGAAGGTGAAGTGGTCGTCGGCCAGCCAGCGCAGCAGCTCGCGGGCCTCCTCCTGCTCGTACTCGCGCAGGTCCGGGGCGGTCGGCTCGTTCGGCAGCTCGTCGGCGATGCGCAGCGCGGCGTCGCGCATCTTCTCCCAGTCCTCGACGGACTCGCGGACGTCGGACAGGACGCGCAGCAGGTCGCCGGTGATCTGCTTGAGGTCGGCCTTGTCGGTCTCGCGGTCGATCTCGACGTGGATCCACGACTCGACGAGGGAGTCGTGCGGGCGCGCGGTCTTGGGGCCGTGGGCGTCGCAGTCCGGGCCGAGGATCTCGATCAGCTTGCCGGTGACGTCACGGCGCACGACGACCTGCGGGTGGATCACGACGTGGATGCCGCGGCCCTGGCGGGACAGCTCGTTGGTGACCGAGTCCACGAGGAAGGGCATGTCGTCGGTGACGACCTCGACGACCGAGTGGCTGGAGGTCCAGCCGTTCTCCTCGACCGTGGGGGTGTGCACGCGCACGTTCGCCGTGCCCTGCGGGCGGTTCTCCGCCAGCCGGTAGTGGGAGAGCGCCGCACCGAACACGTCGACCGGGTCGCGGTCCGCGAGGTCCTCGGGGGCCGTGTGCAGGTAGTAGCGCTGGAGGTAGGCGAGCGTCGCTCCCTGTCCGGGGTGCTCGCCCTGCTCGGACCCAGTCGGAAGTAGCCCCCCGGCCGGGCTGTTCTCAGCTACCCGTGCCGCCCGCGCGAGCAGCTCGGCCTTTGCTTCGTCCAGCTTGGTCTGCATGTCCTCTGGCTCCTGTCGCGCGCCATTGCGTGACGTAGGGGAAGGAAGGAATGACAAAGCGCCGAACGGAGCATCCGTCCGGTTGCGGCGCAGTGTCGTCGGGAGAGCCGCCCGGGAAGGCTTCGACCATGATCGACAGGTCCCGGCGGCGGGGATCAGCGAAGGCCCGGGCACGGACGTGCGCCGGGCGCGGGCCGGGGGCATGGGTGCCCCCGAGGACTATCGCGCTGATCACGGGTACAAGGCTATCTCGCCGGACCCCCAGGTCGTCATTCACTGCATCTGTACAAAACCCGGGGTAAAACCTGGACACTCTGGCCAGCGACTCGGCCGCCGCGGCGTGCGGGGGTCGCTATCCGGCCAGTTCACGGGCGGTGGCGACGGCCTCGGCGAGGCTGTCGACCACGGGCACGCCCGCCGACTCCAGACTGGCCCGGCTGTGCGAACCGCCCGTGTACAGGACGGCGCGTGCGCCCACGTGGGCGGCGGCCAGCGCATCGTCCACGGCGTCGCCGACGAGGACCGTACGGGAAGCCGTCACACCGGCCGCCTCCATGGCGGCCATATGACGTACGAGGTGCCCCGCCTTGGAGGTGTGGGAGGGCCCGGTACGGCCGTCGACCCGGAGGAAGTGCACGTCGATGCCGTGTTCGCGGACCAGGGGCACCAGCTTGTCGTGCGGCGCCAGCGACAGCAGGGACTGGGTGAGCCCCTCCTCCTGCCAGCCCCGCAGCAGCTCCCGCGCGCCCTCGGCGAGACCGGCGTCCGCGGCGGCCGCCCAGTAGTGCCGGTGGAAGGCCTCGTCCATGACGGCCCACTCCGCCTCGGTGGGCAGCCGGCCCATCAGCCGCTCGTAGAACCTCGGCACGGGGACGACGTACAGCTCGCGGTACCGCTCCAGGGTGATCGGCTCGAAACCGAGCTCGGCGAAGGAGGCGTTCGTGGCGGTCATGACGGCGTCGATGTCGTGCAGCAGGGTCCCGTTCCAGTCCCACACGATGTGGGCCGTACCACCACTCACCGGAACCTCAGCCCCCATTCCACCCATCACACCCATCTCACCCATCTCACCCACCGGCTCCACCTCACCCACGCCGCTCGGACCGCTCAGCCCAGCAGCCCGGGGATCTCCTGCACCCCGAACCACAGCAGCTCGTGGTCCTCGGCTCCGTCGACGGTGAACTGCGCGTCGTCGTCCCCGGCGTCCGCGGCGGCCAGCGCCCCGGCGGCGGCGGTCACGTCCGCCTCTGCGTCCTCGGCGTCCACGTGCACGGCGGCGGCCACGGTCAGCCGCACGGCGGCGGCGAGCGTCACCTGCCCGAGGGTGGCCTCGTCCACGCCCGGGGACGCGACGGCGGCCCCGTCCGCCACGTCGACGGCGACGACGACCCGCTTGCGCGGGGCCGCGGCGTCCTCGGCCAGCATCCGCAGCGAGGCGGCGGCGGCCCGGCCCAGGGCCGCGTACTCCAGCTCCTCGATGTCGTCGGAGACGTACCACTCCCGCAGACCGGGCGTCACGGCGTACGCGCGGAGCGGGGCGGGCCCCAGCTCGCCCGCCTTGTGCGCCTCGGCGAGCCCGGGGAGGGTCAGGGGGACGTACACGCGCATGGCCGGCTGCTTTCGGTAGTCGGAAAACCCCCTCAGGATACGACCGCGACCCGCGAACTCCCCCAGGGGCGGGGGCCCCGGATCTCCACCGCGGCACACCGCCAGCGCTGGTCGGCCCCCTGCTCCAGCCGGAAGGCCATCGCGGAGACCCGCTCCCCGGTCGCGATCCGCGCGAAGGCCTCGATCACCCCCGGCCCCGGATGGAACCGCCCGCAGTGCCGCAGCACCGGCCGCAGCCGCTCCCGCAGCGGCCCGGTGGGCGCGAGCTCGACCAGCTGGTCGTACGCCTCCCCGACGGTCAGCCCGAGCAACGAATGCACGGGCCGCTGCCCACTCACCACGGCGAGGATCCGCTGCGCGAACCACTCGTGCGGCCCCATCCGCCGCACGGCCCGCGGACTCCCAACCCCCCGCTGCGGCCTGTCCCCGTCCGCCCCCGCCCCGGACCGGGCCCCGCCCGCCACCCGGGCACCCCCCGGCCGCCGCTGATCCCGCCGCCCGGCGGGCCGGGTCCGGCTCGGCGCCCCCGGCCTGCTGCGGCTGCCTTCGCCGCCGATGGTGCCGCCCGTGGTGGTGTCCATGCCGATTCCCCCGATCAGACCGAGCCTGGCCCCTGGGGGTACCAAGCGGTAACTAGACGTGGTTTTTCTACGACCCCCGAACACGCTCCGCAACCACCACACCCCACCCCGAAGCCCCCGGCGGAGGTTCACCTATCCGAGTGCGGACGCCTCCCACCCAGGCGGCAGAAACCCCTCCCCCAGGCCCTACGTGGACGCCCGAACCCCCTCCCACCCAAGCCCGAAAGGGGTAACCCCCAGTCACCCTCCCGGCCCCACACACCGCCCCCCAGCCGCATCCGGGACGGGGGGGGGACGGGCGGGACCGGCGGGACCTTCCGGAGCGGTCTCAGAGAAGGGTTGGGGCTTTCCCGTCAGTCTCATCGTCCTTCCGCGTCGGGCCGGTCAGTCAAGAGC
>NZ_JBHVUQ010000282.1:0-7623 GCF_042884105.1 Streptomyces sp. NPDC058157 | reverse complement strand
GCGCTGGGGGTACCTCCCAGCGGTAGCTGGGGGAGTTTGAGCGCACCGGGCGCGGAGCGCACGGAACGGGGTCCGGGGCGGATCCCCGGTCTTTCAGCCCCGCCGGCGTTTGAGGCGCGGGTCCGGGCAGCGCCCGGGGAACGGAGGAAGGGCGGGGCGGGGAGAGGCCCCGCGCAGCGGCACCCGGTGGCGGCGGGGGGCGGCTAGCGGCCCGTCAGGTAGCCGACCGTCAGCCCCGCCGTCCAGCCCCCGTCGA
This sequence comes from Streptomyces sp. NPDC058157, assembly GCF_042884105.1. NCBI lineage: Bacteria > Bacillati > Actinomycetota > Actinomycetes > Kitasatosporales > Streptomycetaceae > Streptomyces > Streptomyces sp. NPDC058157. Next base: position 7,367 of record NZ_JBHVUQ010000282.1, on the reverse strand, counting down.
CGGCCAGTTCGGCCCCCGTCATGTAGGAGGCGGCGTCCGAAAGGAGGAAGGCGACCGCCGCCGCGATCTCCTCGGGGACGCCGACCCGCCCCAGCGGCGCGCCCGGGTAGTTGCCCTCCCCCGCCCGGATCCCCACCGGCGCCGTCATCGGGGTCAGCGTCATCCCCGGGTGCACCGAGTTCACCCGGATCCGCGCCTCGGCCAGCTCGACGGCGCCGATCTTCGACAGGCCCCGTACGCCCCACTTGGACGCCCCGTACCCGGCCGTGAGGGCCAGCCCGGTGAGCCCGGCGGCCGAGGAGATGTTGACGACGGAGCCCCCGCCGTTCGCCCTCAGCAGCGGGATCGCGGCCTTGAGGCCGATGAACGTGCCGACCAGGTTGACCTCGACGCACCGGCGGAAGTGCTCGACGCTCTCGTGCTCCAGGAACTGCCCCGTCGCGATGCCCGCGTTGTTGACCAGTCCGTCGAGCCGGCCGAACTCGGCGACGGCGTGGTCCAGGACGGTCTGCCAGTCGGCCTCGCTGGTGACGTCGTGGCGTACGAACCGGGCCGCGTCCCCGAGCTTCGCCGCGGTCTCGGCGCCCTCCGCCTCCAGCACGTCGGTGAGCAGCACCCGGCCGCCGCCGTCCACGACGGCCCGCGCGGCCGCCGCGCCGAGGCCCCGGGCCCCACCGGTGATGACGACGGCCTTGCCGCTCAGATCCACAACAGCCACGGTTCCACCCCTGACGCCGCACGCGCTCGTATATGACTAATCGGCATACCGCCGATCGCGGCGTCAGTCTGCCAGAGCGCCCAGGGCCCGCGACACCCCCTCCTCCTTGGGCCCGAGGAACGTCGGCCGCGGCTCGAAGACGGCGTCGACGGCCGCCTTGCCGGCCGCGAAGACCTCGCGGGCGCCGCCGTAGTACCAGGTGGCGTCGTGCTTGTTGTCGACCCCGACCCCGTACGCGTCCACGCCCGCGGCCCGGCACAGCGCGACGGCCCGGTGGATGTGGAAGCTCTGGCTCACCAGCACCGCCCGGCGCACGCCGAAGATCTCCCGGGCGCGCACGCAGCTGTCCCAGGTGTCGAAGCCGGCGAAGTCGCTGACGACGCGGCCGTCGGGCACCCCGTGCCGGGTGAGGTAGGCGCGCATCGCGTCGGGCTCGTCGTACCCGGTGCGGCCGTTGTCCCCGGTGACCAGGACGGCCCTCACCTTCCCGGCCCGGTACAGCTCGACGGCCGCGTCCAGGCGGGACGCGAGGTACGGGGTGGGCCGGCCGTCCCACAGCCCGGCCCCGAAGACGACGGCCACCCCGGCCGCGGGCGCCTGCGCGGTGGTGCGCAGCCGGCCCGCGGCACTGGCGTGGGTCCAGGTGGAGGGCAGCAGGGCCAGCACGCACAGCGCCATCACGGCCTGCACGGTCCGCCGCCGGGCCGCCACGGTGCGCGGCATCCGGTTGCGCAGGGCGCGCGCGATCCTGCCCGGGCGCGGTATGCGCATGAACGTTCCCCCTGGTCGTCCGCCCGGACGCGGTCGCCCCGGCTCGCAGACCAGGACGCGCCGGGAGATCGCCCCGGTTTCAGCCCGGCGCGCCGGGCGGGCGGTGTGAGCACCCGGCAAACACCCGTCACCGCCGCGCAACGCACACGCAATCTGCGCCCCGCAGGATCGGTCCATGACGGAGCCGGTGCACCCTCCCGAAAGCCAGTACCCGCCCTCCCTCCCGTTCGGCAGCGCGGCCGAGCTGCTGACCCGGATCACCCACCAGCTCGGCGCCCAGCTGAGCGGAGTGCGCCCGCCGCGCGCCCGGCCCCACGGAGCCCCCTCATGCAGCCCACCCTCGTCGCCGTGGCCCACGGCAGCCGCGACCCCCGCGCCGCCCTCACCGTGCTCGCCCTCCTCGAACGGGTCCGCGAGCTCCGCCCGCGCCTCGACGTCCGGCTCGGGCACGTCGAGCTGAACCGGCCGCTGCTCGCCGACACCCTCGCGGACGCCACCGGTCCGGCCGTCCTCGTCCCGCTGCTGCTCGGGCACGGGACCCACGTCAAGCGCGACCTGCCCGCCGCCGCGGCCCGCGCCGGGCACCTGCGCACCCGGGTCGCGGCGCCGCTCGGGCCGCACCCGCTGCTGGTGGAGGCCCTGTTCGAGCGGCTCCTGGAGGCCGGCTGGCAGCCCGGCAACGCCGTGGTGCTGGCCTCCGCCGGTTCGCTCGACCCCGACTCCGCGGCCGGCTCCCGCCGCACCGCCGCCCTGCTCTCGGAGCGGCTCGGCGGGGTGCCCGTGGTCCCGGCGTACGCCTCGGCGGCCGCACCGGCCGTCCCGGACGCCGTACGGGCGCTCGCGGCCCGGGGCCACCGGGTGGCGGTGGCCTCGTACTTCACCGCCCCCGGCCGCTTCGCCACCGCGAGCGCCGCCGCCGCACCGGGCCCGGCCGCGGCCCCCCTGGGCGCCCACCCGGCCCTGGCCCGGCTGGTCCTCCACCGCTACGACGAGGCCCTGGCCCGGCCCGCGCACGAGCGGGAACTGGCCACCGCCTGAAGACCGGACGGGACCGGATTGCTCGGATTGTCGGTGTCTCCGGTTAACGTCTGATCCATGGAAGGCACCGCGCTCATCCCCGCGTACGACTCCTACGACCCCGCCGCCACCGAGCGGTGGGCCGCCGAGCCCGACAAGAGGCCCGGGCGGACCGCCTTCCAGCGCGACCGCGCCCGGGTGCTGCATTCGGCCGCGCTGCGCCGCCTCGCCGGGAAGACCCAGGTGGTCACCCCGGGCACCCGCTCGTACGACTGGGACGCGAGCCCCCGGACCCGGCTGACCCACTCCCTGGAGTGCGCGCAGGTCGGCCGGGAGCTCGGCGCCGCCCTCGGCTGCGATCCCGACCTGGTCGAGGCCGCCTGCCTGTCGCACGACATGGGGCACCCCCCGTTCGGGCACAACGGCGAGGAGGCGCTCAACGAGTTCGCGAAGGACTGCGGCGGCTTCGAGGGCAACGCCCAGTCGCTGCGCCTGCTGACCCGGCTGGAGCCCAAGCGGTTCGTGCCCGACCCGGCGACGGGCGAGCCGGTGAGCGTCGGGCTCAATCTGACCCGGGCCTGTCTGGACGCCGCCACCAAGTACCCGTGGGCGCGCGGCGGGCACCCCACCGACCCCGACTCGGTGAAGTTCGGCGCCTACGAGGACGACCTGCCGGTCTTCGCGTGGCTGCGGCGCGGCGCGCCCGCCGACCGCAAGTGCTTCGAGGCCCAGGTGATGGACTGGTCGGACGACGTCGCGTACTCGGTGCACGACTTCGAGGACGGGCTGCACGCCGGGCACCTCGACCCCAACCTGCTGTTCGCCGAACCGGAGCGGGCCGCCATCTGGCAGGTCGCCATCGGCCGGTACGTGCCCGCCGACACCGAGCCGGAGGAGCTGCGCGAGGCGCTGGACCGGCTGATGGAGGAGGAGTGGTGGCCCCACGGCTACGACGGCTCGGCCGTGGCGCAGGCCCGCCTGAAGGACGCCACCAGCCAGCTGATCGGCCGGTTCTGCCTGGCCGCCGAGACCGCCACCCGTGAGGCGTACGGCAGCGGCCCGCTGACCCGGTACGCGGCGGAGCTGGTGGTCCCGCGCCGGGCGCGCAACGAGTGCGCCGTCCTGAAGGCGGTCGCCGACCTGTACGTGATGCAGCGCGACGAGCAGGAGCGGCTGCGGGCCGACCAGCGCATCGTCCTGGCCGAACTCGCCGAAGCGCTCAGCGCCCGCGCGCCGGAGGGGCTCGACCCCCAGTTCCGGGCGATCTTCGACGCGGCGCCGGACGACAAGGCCCGCAAGCGGGCGGTCATCGACCAGATCGCCTGCCTCACCGACGCTTCCGCCCGGTCCCTGCACGCCCGCCTCACCCGGCGCGGGCGGCGCGCCGAAGGGTGAGCCGATCGGGCCATTCCCCCTTCACGGGGCAGGCTCCGTGCGGGACGCTCGCATGTGGCCGCACATGGCGGAGAGGTTATGAGGAGGCATCAGGTGGTCGACGCACACCAGACGTTCATCATCGTCGGCGCGGGGCTGGCCGGGGCGAAGGCCGCCGAAACGCTGAGGTCGGAGGGGTTCACCGGCCGGGTGATCCTGATCGGCGACGAGCGCGACCATCCCTACGAGCGGCCCCCGCTGTCCAAGGGATACCTGCTGGGCAAGGAGGACCGCGACAGCGTCTTCGTACACGAGCCGTCCTGGTACGCGCAGGCCGACATCGAGCTGCACCTGGGGCAGCCCGCCGTGCACCTGGACCGCGAGGCGAAGACGGTGCGCCTGGGTGACGGCACCCTGCTGCACTACGACAAGCTGCTGCTGGCGACCGGCTCCGAGCCCCGCCGCCTGGACATCCCGGGCACCGGCCTGGCCGGGGTGCACCACCTGCGCCGGCTCGCCCACGCCGAGCGGCTCCGCCACGCGCTGGCGGCCCTGGGCCGGGACAACGGCCACCTGCTGATCGCGGGCGCGGGCTGGATCGGCCTGGAGGTGGCGGCCGCGGCCCGCTCCTACGGCGCCGAGGTGACCGTGGTCGAGCCGCTGGCCTCCCCGCTGCACGCGGTGCTCGGACCGGAGGTCGGCCAGTTCTTCGCCGACCTGCACGGCGAGCACGGGGTCCGCTTCCATTTCGGGGCGAGGCTGACGGAGATCGTCGGGCAGGACGGGATGGTGCTGGCCGCCCGTACCGACGACGGCGAGGAGCACCCGGCGCACGCCGTGCTCGCCGCCATCGGGGCGGCGCCGCGCACCGCGCTCGCGGAGACCTCCGGGCTGGCCCTGGTGGACCGGGAGCACGGCGGCGGCATCGCCGTGGACGCCTCGCTGCGCACCTCCGACCCGGACGTCTACGCCGTCGGTGACGTGGCCGCCGCCCAGCATCCGGCGCTGGGCACCCGGGTGCGGGTGGAGCACTGGGCCAACGCCCTCAACGGCGGCCCGGCCGCCGCGCGGGCGATGCTCGGGCAGGAGGTCTCGTACGAGCGGGTGCCGTACTTCTTCTCCGACCAGTACGACGTGGGCCTGGAGTACTCGGGGTACGCCCCGGCGGGCAGCTACGACCAGGTGCTGGTGCGCGGGGACGCGGGCAAGCGCGAGTTCATCGCGTTCTGGCTGTCCGACGGCCGGGTGCTGGCCGGTATGAACGTGAACGTGTGGGACGTCACCGAGCAGATCCAGAACCTCATCCGCTCCAAGGCCCCGGTGGACCGCGAGAAGCTGGCGGACCCTTCCGTTCCGCTCGACTCCCTGCTCCCGGCCCAGGGGGCCTGACGGGTTTGCCGCCGCCCCACCGTAGAATTCTCGGGTGGCAGGACGGATCAACGACGACGACGTGAAGGCGGTACGGGACGCGGTCCCGATCGACGCCGTGGTCTCGGAGTACCTCCAGCTGCGCAACGCCGGCGGCGGCAACCTCAAGGGCCTGTGCCCCTTCCACGACGAGAAGTCCCCGTCCTTCCAGGTCAGCCCGGGCAAGGGGCTCTACCACTGCTTCGGCTGCCAGGCCGGCGGGGACACCCTCGACTTCATCATGAAGATCGACCACCTCTCGTTCTCGGAGGCGGTCGAGCGGCTGGCCGGCCAGGCCGGCATCACCCTGCGCTACGAGGAGGGCGGCTACACCGCCGGCACCAGCGGCCGCGGCGAGCGGATCCGGCTGGTCGAGGCGCACAAGGCGGCCGCCCAGTTCTACGTGGACCAGCTCGGCGGCGCCGAGGCCGAGATCGCCCGCCGCTTCCTGGCGGAGCGCGGCTTCGACCAGGGGGCGGCCGGGCACTTCGGGGTGGGCTACAGCCCGGCCGGCTGGGACCACCTGACCCGGTTCCTGCGCGGTCGGGGCTTCAGCGACAAGGAGCTGATCCTCTCCGGGCTGGCCCAGGACAGCCGCAGCGGCAAGCCCATCGACCGCTTCCGGGGCCGGCTGATGTGGCCGATCCGGGACATCAGCGGCGAGGTGGTCGGCTTCGGCGCGCGCAAGCTGCGCGAGGACGACAACGGGCCGAAGTACCTGAACACCCCCGAGACGCCGATCTACAAGAAGTCCCAGGTGCTGTACGGCATCGACCTGGCCAAGAAGGAGATCGCGAAGACCTCCCGGGCCGTGGTCGTCGAGGGCTACACCGACGTGATGGCCTGCCACCTGGCCGGGGTCACCACCGCCATCGCCACCTGTGGCACGGCCTTCGGCGGGGAGCACATCAAGATCCTGCGCCGGCTGCTGATGGACAACGCGACCGCCGAGGTGATCTTCACCTTCGACGGCGACGCGGCCGGGCAGAAGGCGGCGCTGCGGGCCTTCGAGGACGACCAGAAGTTCGCGGCGGAGACCTCGATCGCGATCACCCCGGGCGGGATGGACCCCTGCGACCTGCGGCTCGCCCAGGGCGACGCGGCCGTCTCCGGGCTGGTGGAGTCCCGGACCCCGCTGTTCGAGTTCGCGCTGCGGCACATCGTGTCCCGGCACAACCTGGAGAACCCGGCGGGGCGGGCGGCCGCCCTGGACGAGGCCGCGCCGGTCGTCGCCGGGATCAAGAACATCGCGATCCAGCACGAGTCCGCGGTGCAGCTGGCGGGCATGCTGGGCATCCGCGACGAGCAGTTCGTGGTCAAGCGGGTCGCGCAGCAGGCGCGGTGGGCGCGCGAGCGCGGCCAGCAGTCGGGGCAGCGGCAGCCCGCCCGCCGTTACGAGGAGGCCCCGGCCGCGCCCGCCCCGGCGCAGCCGAGCGGTCCGGCCCTGAACCTGCGCAGCCCGGCGCACCGCACGGAGCGGGAGCTGCTGAAGCTGGCGCTCCAGCGGCCGGCCCTGGTCTCCCCCGCCTTCGACGCGTACGGGACGGACGAGTTCACCGCCCCGCCCTACGCGGAGGTCCGCCAGGCCATCCAGGACGCGGGCGGCGCCGCCCAGGGCACCGAGGACTACGTCGCCCGGGTGCGGGAGGCGGCCCCGAACGACACGGTGCGCGCGCTGGTGACGGAGCTGGTGGTGGAGGCCATCCACGCGAAGACGGTGGACGAGGTGTACGCGGGGGTGCAGCTGGTGCAGGTCCGGCTGCGGGCGGTGGACCGGCGGGTGCACGAGATCCAGGGCCAGATGGCCCGGCTCGGGCCGCAGGCTCCGCCGGAGCAGCACGCGGCGGTCCAGCAGGAGCTGTGGGTCCTCCAGCAGTACGGGCAGCGCCTGCGCAACCGCGGCGCGGAGGGCCTGTAGGCCCCGGGGGGCGTGCCTGCGGCGCCATTCCCCGCCCCACCCTTCCTCCGTTCCCCGGGGCGAGCCCCGGACCCGTTCCGTGCGCTACCGCGCCCGGTGCGCTCAAACGCCGCGCGGGCTGGATTGCCCGCAGGGCAATTCCAGCCCCGCCGGCGTTTGAGG
>NZ_JBHVUQ010000281.1:0-7701 GCF_042884105.1 Streptomyces sp. NPDC058157 | reverse complement strand
CCGCCCCGGCGGGCGCCGGCCGCCCGGTGCTCGACGGCCACCACATGTCCCCCGACGCGGTCCTCGGCCTGCTGGGCACCCTGTGCGCCGGCACCGGTTCCACCCCGCCCCGGCGCACCTACGTCGTCGGCTGCGAACCGGCCCGGGTGGAGGAGGGCATCGGGCTGAGCGCGCCCGTGGCCGCCGCGGTACCGGAGGCCGTACGGATGCTCCTGGACCTCCTGCCGGCCCGGGAGGCGGAGCCCGGGCCGGGGACAAGCAACCGGTGCGAACTGAGGAGAACCCCATGAAGAAGGCCGTCGTCTGCGCAGCCGTGGCCCTGGCCGCGGCCGCCGTACTCGCCCAGACCTTCCCCGACATCAAGCGCTACCTGCGGATCCGCCGTATGTGACACCGCGCGTCCGAACGGAGTACGGGGCGGGCGGCGCGTCGGCGCGCCCGCCCCGTACCCCTGCCTCCCGCCGCTGTAATGGGGCCCGGCAGGACGGAGTCCGATGCACGAGATGTCGATCGCCATGGCCGTCGTGGACCAGGTGGCGGAGGCGGCCCCAGCCGGAGCGGCACGCTCCGTGAGCCGGGTGGAGCTGGAGATCGGGGAACTGGCCGGTGTCGTCCCCGACGCCCTGGCCTTCTCCTTCGAACTGGCCTGCACCGCCACCCCCCTCGAAGACGCCGAACTCGTCACCCACCACGTGCCGGCCCGCGCCCGCTGTGCGAGGTGCACGGGGGAGTGGGCCGTCGGCATGCCCCCCGACCTGACCTGCCCCCGCTGCGCGAAGGCCACCGCCGTCGAGCTCCTCTCCGGGCGCGAACTGCGGATCCTGCGCGTGGTCTGGGACGACGCCCTCGAACCGATCCCCGAGGAGGCCTGACCGTGTGCCGAGAGGCCGATCTGCGACGAGCGGTGCTCGCCAAGAACGACGGGGCCGCGCAGGCCCTGCGCGCCGAACTCACCGCCCGCGGAACGACGGTGGTCAACCTGCTCTCCAGCCCCGGGAGCGGGAAGACCGAGCTGCTGGAACGGGAGTTGACGCTGGCCCGGGAACGGGGCGTGTCCGTGGCCGCCCTGACGGCCGACCTGGCGACCGAGAACGACGCGACCCGCCTGGCGCGTTCGGGCGTCCCCGTCCAACAGGTCCTCACCGACGGCCTGTGCCACCTCGAAGCGCACATGCTGGGCCGCTACCTGGACGGCTGGCTCCCCGAGGACACCCGCCTGCTGTTCGTGGAGAACGTGGGCAACCTGGTCTGCCCGGCCTCCTACGACCTGGGCGAGTCCCTGCGCGTGGTCCTGGCCTCCGTGACCGAGGGGGAGGACAAGCCCCTGAAGTACCCGACCGCCTTCGGCCCGGCCCAGCTGGTGGTCATCACCAAGACCGACATCGCCGAGGCCGTCGGCTTCGACGAGGCCGCCTTCCGCGCGAACGTCCAGCGGGTCAACCCCGGCGTGCGGATCCTGCGCACCTCCGCCCGCTCGCAGGAGGGCACGGGCCTCCTCCTGGACCACGCCCTGGCCATCGCGGGGGGCACCCGCGCCCACACCCCGGTGATGTCCCGCCAGGCACACACCCACACCCACACCCACGACCTCACCCACGACCACCCCCATACGCACGGCCCCGAGGGCCCCCCGACCCCGGCCCTTCCGGACCCCGCCCCCGCGGGCACGGCCGGGCTCCACTGATGGAGGCCGCGGAACGCCGCCGCGTCACCGTCCGCGGCGTGGTCCAAGGCGTCGGGTTCCGCCCGTACGTGTACACCCGTGCCACCACCCTCGGCCTGGCCGGCCACGTCACCAACACCCCCGAGGGCGTGGTCGCCGAGGTCGAGGGCCCCCGGTCGGCGGTGGCGGCGTTCTGCGACCGCCTCGCCGCCGACGCCCCGCCCCTGGCGGTCGTCGACACCGTCGACCACCGCCCGGTCCCGGCCACCGGCGGCGCCGGCTTCACCATCGTCGCCTCCCGCACCGGCGGCCCGCCCCGCACCCTGGTCTCCCCGGACACCGCCACCTGCGCCGACTGCCTCGCCGAACTCGCCGACCCGGCCGACCGCCGCCACCGCCACCCCTTCATCACCTGCACCCACTGCGGCCCCCGCTTCACCATCGTCACCGGGCTGCCCTACGACCGGGCCCACACCACCATGGCCCGCTTCCCCATGTGCCCCGACTGCGCCCGCGAGTACGCCGACCCGGCCGACCGCCGCTTCCACGCCCAGCCCGTCGCCTGCCCGGCCTGCGGCCCCCGGCTGCGGCTGCTCACCGGCCGCCCGCCCCGCGCCACGGCCACCGCGGATCCCGTCGCCGGGGCCCGCCGGCTGCTGGCCGAAGGCGCCGTCCTCGCCGTGAAGGGCCTCGGCGGCTACCACCTCGCCTGCGACGCCGGCAACGCCGAAGCCGTGGCAGCGCTGCGCCGCCGCAAGGAACGCGGGGACAAACCCTTCGCCCTGATGGCCCGCGACCCCGCCGACATCGAGCACCTCGCCGAACTCGGCCCCGGCGAACGGGAACTGCTCACCGGAGCCGTCCGCCCCGTCGTCCTGCTCCGCCGCCGGGCCGCCACCGCCCCGGAGCTGGCCGAAGCCGTCGCCCCCGGCAGCCCCGACCTCGGCGTGATGCTCCCCTACACCCCCGTCCACCACCTGCTGCTCGGCCTGCCCGGCGACCCGCCGGGGCCCCGCCTGCTCGTCATGACCAGCGGCAACCTCTCCGGTGAACCCATCGTCACCGACGACGACGAGGCGCTGGAACGCCTCGCCCACCTCGCCGACGCCTGGCTCACCCACGACCGCCCGATCCACGTCCCCTGCGACGACTCCGTCGTGCGGCTCTGCGACGGCGAACCGCTGCTCCTGCGGCGCTCGCGCGGCTACGCCCCGCTGCCCCTCACCCTGCCCCTCCCGGTTCCCGCCACCCTCGCCTCCGGCGGTGACCTCAAGAACGCCCTCTGCCTCGGCGAGGGCCGCCGCGCCTGGCTGTCCGCCCACATCGGCGACATGGACGACCTCGCCACCCAGGACGCCTTCGCCCACGCCCAGCGCCAGCTGTCGGCCCTCACCGGCGTCGCCCCCGCCCTGCTCGCCGCCGACCGGCACCCCGGATACCGCTCCGGCCGCTGGACCCGCGACCACGCGGAGGGCCGCCCGCTGGTCCCCGTACAGCACCACCACGCACACATCGCCTCCGCCCTGGCCGAACACGGCCACGACGGCTCCGAGCGGGTCATCGGCGTCGCCTTCGACGGCACCGGCTACGGGGACGACGGCGCCGTCTGGGGCGGGGAGGTCCTCCTCGCGGACTACGCCGGCTACACCCGGTTCGCCCACCTCGCCTACGTCCCGCTGCCCGGCGGCGACGCGGCCGTCCGCCGCCCCTACCGCATGGCCCTGTCCCACCTGCGCGCCGCCGGCCTCGCCCGGACCCCGGACCTGCCCTGCACCGCCGCCTGCCCGCCCGACGAACTCCGGTTGCTGGAAACCCAGTTGGAACGCGGACTGAACTGCGCGCCCACCTCCAGCATGGGCCGCCTCTTCGACGCCGTCTCCTCCCTCGCCGGGATCCGCCAGCACGCCGGCTACGAGGCCCAGGCCGCCGTCGAACTGGAGGCCGCCGCGCTCCGGGCACCAGCCGACCGCCGTCCGTACGCCTTCGGCCTGCGCCTCCCGCCGCCCGGCACGACGGCCCCGGTCGTCGCCGATCCGGCGCCCGTGCTGGCCGCGGCGGTGGCCGACGTACGGGCGGGCGCCCCCCGTCCGCTGATCGCCGCCCGCTTCCACGCGGCGGTCGCCGCCCTGGTCGCCGACTTCTGCCTGCTCGCCCGTGCCGACCACGGCCTGGACACCGTCGCCCTGACCGGCGGGGTCTTCTGCAACACCCTGCTGTCCTCCGCCTGCGCCCGGGCGCTGCGGGCGCGGGGGTTCACCGTCCTGCGCCAGCACCGGGTGCCGCCCAACGACGGCGGCCTCGCGCTCGGCCAGCTCATGGTGGCGGCAGCCGCCGCCACGCGACACCCATCACGAGGAGAGGCCCATGTGCCTGGCGGTACCCGGCAGAGTGCTTGAGATCGGGGAGAAGGACGGCACCCGCATGGCCACCGTCGACTTCGGCGGCGTCCAGAAGGAGGTGTGCCTGGAGTACCTCCCGGACCTCCGGGTGGGCGAGTACGCCATCGTGCACGTGGGCTTCGCCCTGCAGCGGCTCGACGAGGAATCGGCCCGCAAGACCCTCGGCCTGTTCGCGGAACTCGGCATGCTCCAGGAGGAGTTCGGCGACCCCTGGGAGCAGGCCGCCCGGTTCGGCGACGAAGCGGACCCCTTCGGGGAGGACGCGGACGGGGACGGGGGCGAAGGCCGCCCGGCCGACGCGGCGGCGGCGACGCGGAAGGAAGTCCGGCAGTGAAGTACATCGAGGAATTCCAGGACCCCGGCCTCGCCCGCAGGCTCCTCGACGACATCCGCGCCACCGTCACCCGCCCCTGGGCGCTGATGGAGGTCTGCGGCGGGCAGACCCACACCATCATCCGGCACGGCATCGACCAGCTCCTGCCCGACGAGGTCGAGCTGATCCACGGCCCCGGCTGCCCGGTGTGCGTCACCCCCCTCGAAGTCATCGACAAGGCCCTGGAGATCGCCTCCCGCCCCGGGGTGATCTTCTGCTCCTTCGGGGACATGCTCCGCGTCCCCGGAACCGGCCGCGACCTCTTCCAGGTGCGCGGCGAGGGCGGCGACGTACGGGTCGTGTACTCGCCCCTCGACGCGCTCAGGATCGCCCGGCAGAACCCGGACCGCGAGGTCGTCTTCTTCGGCATCGGCTTCGAGACCACCGCCCCGCCCAACGCCATGACGGTGTACCAGGCCAGGAAGCTCGGCATCACCAACTTCAGCCTGCTCGTCTCCCACGTCCGGGTCCCCCCGGCCATCGAGGCGATCATGCGCTCGCCCAGCTGCCGGGTCCAGGGCTTCCTCGCCGCCGGTCACGTGTGCAGCGTGATGGGCACCGCCGAGTACCCGGACCTGGCGGACCGCCACCGGGTCCCCATCGTCGTCACCGGCTTCGAACCGCTGGACATCCTCGAAGGCGTACGCCGCGCCGTACGGCAGCTGGAACGCGGTGAGCACACCGTCGAGAACGCCTACCCGCGCGCCGTCCGCCCCGAGGGAAACCCGGCCGCCCTCGCCATGCTCGCCGACGTCTTCGAGGTCACCAACCGGGCCTGGCGCGGCATCGGGACCATCCCGGACAGCGGCTGGCGGCTCTCCGAGCGGTTCCGCGCGTACGACGCCGAACACCGCTTCTCCGTCACCGGCATCACCACCCGCGAGCCGGCCGCCTGCCGCAGCGGCGAGGTGCTCCAGGGGCTGATCAAGCCGCACGAGTGCGAGGCCTTCGGCACCCTGTGCACCCCGCGCAACCCGCTCGGCGCCACCATGGTCTCCAGCGAGGGCGCCTGCGCCGCGTACTACCTCTACCGGCGCCTGGAATTGCGGCCCGGGGCCGCCCGGCCCGCCACCACCCCGCCCCAGCCCACCGCCCCGACCGCCCCGCTGGAGGCGAGCCCCGTTGCCTGAGACCGCACTCGACATCACGGGCTGGACCTGTCCGGCCCCCCTGCGCGACCGGCCCCGCGTGGTGATGGGCCACGGCGGCGGCGGAGCCCTGTCGGCCGAGCTCGTCCAGCACCTGTTCGCCCCCGCCTTCGGCGGCGAGGCCCTCGCCCAGCTCGGCGACTCCGCCGCCGTGCGCCTCGGCGGGCAGCGCCTCGCCTTCTCCACCGACTCCTACGTGGTGCGCCCGCTGTTCTTCCCCGGCGGCAGCATCGGCGACCTCGCCGTCAACGGCACGGTCAACGACCTCGCCATGAGCGGGGCGGAGGCCGCCTACCTCTCCTGCGGGTTCATCCTCGAGGAGGGCGTGGAGATGGCCACCCTCGCCCGGGTCGCCGAGGACATGGGCGCCGCCGCCCGGGCCGCCGGAGTGGAGGTGGCCACCGGCGACACCAAGGTCGTCGAGATGGGCCACGGGGACGGCGTCTACGTCAACACCGCCGGGATCGGACTGATCCCCGACGGGGTCGACCTGCGCCCGCAGCGCGTCGTCCCCGGCGACGTGGTGATCGTCAGCGGGGGCATCGGCCTGCACGGGGTCGCGATCATGAGCGTCCGCGAAGGGCTGGAGTTCGGCGTCGACATCGAGAGCGACTGCGCGGCCCTCGGCGGCCTCGTCCGTACGATGCTCGCCGTCACCCCCGACCTGCACGTCCTGCGCGACCCCACCCGCGGCGGGCTCGCGGCCGCCCTGAACGAGATCGCGGCCGCCTCCGGCACCGGCGTCGTGCTGCACGAGGGACGCGTACCGGTCCCGGAGGCGGTGGCCAACGCCTGCGCCATCCTCGGGCTCGACCCGCTCTACGTCGCCAACGAGGGCAAACTGGTCGCCTTCGTCCCCCGCGAGCACGCCGAAGCCGTCCTCGACGCCATGCGCGCGCACCCGCTGGGCCGGGACGCGGCGGTCGTCGGCGAGGCCGTCGAGGCCCACCCGGGTCTGGTCGTGGCGCGCACCGGCCTCGGCGGCACCCGCGTGGTGGACCTGCCGCTGGGGGAGCAGCTGCCCCGCATCTGCTGACCGGGGCCGGAGCCCCGAGCCCGCCCGGCTACCGTCCCGGGCGGGCGTCGTCCGGCCAGCCGTACCCGGTGCGCGGCGGGGCCGGCACGGCGCCCACCGCCGCCAGGTCCCGGTCGGCGGCGCGCATCAGCCGGGCGGACAGGTCGCGCATCGCCCGGCCCGCCGCCAGCTCCTCGCCGATCGCGGGGACGTCCACGTCCTGCGGGTTGCAGCGGGCCCGGCCGCTGCCGGTGATCGTGGTCTTCCCGTTGTCCAGCACGGCCCGGGCCCTGGTCGTCCCGTCCTCCTCCACGAGGTAGAGGTCCACCCTCCACTCCTCGGCGTGCGTCATGGCCTGCCTCCTCGCCGCGTCCGGTCCCCGTTCCCAGGATCCCCCCGCGCGGGGCGCACGCAAAGCCCGCGCTTTCCGGAATTCCACCACCGGCTGACGTGAAAAGGGCTCGTGCCCCTCCCGTGCGCACTCCATCCTGAATCCCGTCCGGGCGGGGTGCCGGTCCGTTTTCCGGACCCTGGCCGAGTTCCACCGTTCGTCCCTGTCCATTCGCCGGGGAGATCCCCCGGCCGTGATTGCAAAAGGGGCACTTCTGTCATGCGCCGAATGAGTTCGCTGGCCGCCGCCGGTCTCTCCCTCGCCCTCTCCCTCGCCGCCGCACCCTTCGCGTCGGCCGCCGGGAGCCAGACCGCGGCCTACACCTGCAACTCCGGAAACTTCTGCATCTACAGCGACTGGAACGGCGGCGGCGAACGCTGCGAATGGTCTGACGCCCAGCGGGCGAACACGGCGGACAACTGCGGCTTCATCCAGCGCGGAATCAATGTCCGCTCCGTCTGGAACGGAAAGAACAACCGGGTCCAGTACTACACCCAGACCAATTACAACGCCCGCGTCGGATCCACCCCCGGAGGCGCAGGCGGAAACCTGATGGGCAGCTATCAGATCCGTTCCTTCAAGAAGCAGTAATTCCCCCGCACCGCCGGGAAACCGGGCGGCCGGCCGACCCGGTACGACGGCGGCGGGGCCGGTGCGCGCGGGGGGCGCCGCCCCACACCCCCCCCCCCCCCCCCCCCCCCAGCCCGCCCAC
>NZ_JBHVUQ010000280.1:0-7745 GCF_042884105.1 Streptomyces sp. NPDC058157 | reverse complement strand
GCCGCGGGCCTCCGCCAGGGTGTCGTGTCGGTCACCGGGCGGCCGGCCCGTCGGCGGGCCGGCCGCCCGCGAGGCCGGTGGAGGGCAGCGCCCACCAGGCCGCGAGCCCGATGATCACACCGGTCAGCACGGTGGAGGGGCCGCCGATGTCCGCGTACAGGAAGTCGGTCAGCTGCCACACGAACAGCCCGGTCGCGATCAGCCCGCAGTCCCGCAGCCCGTCGCCGGACCGCCCGGAGCCGCCGCCCGGCCGTCCGCGAGGGCCGGAACCGCCGGAACCGCCGGAGGCCACGGCGTACCGGCGCAGGCCCGCGACCAGGAGGGCCGCCCAGCCGCCGGCCAGCGCCAGCAGTCCGACGAGCCCCTGTTCGCCGAGGACCAGCAGGTACATGTTGTGCGGGGAGAGCAGCGGCTGCTTCATGAAGGCCTGCCCGGCGCCGGCGGTGTCGCTGCCGGAGGACAGCCCGAGCGAGGAGTGGCCGTCGCGGTGGGCGGGGAAGCCCTTGAGGCCCACCCCGACGGCGGGCCGCTCGCGCCACATCGACTCGGCGGCGGCCCACATCGTGTAGCGGTCGGTGACCGACTGGTCGGGGGCGCTGGAGACCTGGGTGATGGAACTCAGCCGCTCGGCGACCATGTCGGAGCCCAGCCCGAGTCCGCCGACGAGGACCACCCCGAGGGCGGTCAGCGCCAGCAGCACCGCCAGCGCCCGGCGGATCCCGGCCAGGCACATCACCAGCAGCGCCGCCACGGCGGTGGCGATCCACGCGCCCCGGCTGAAGGAGAGCACCAGCGGGACCACCAGGGCCAGCGCGCAGCCCCCGGCGGCCCGCCGGACCTTGGCGGGCAGTCCCGGGGCGAGCGCGGCGGCGGTGGCGACGATCAGCCCGTACGCGACGACGGTGGCCATGCCCATGACGTCGCCGGGGCCGAAGGTGCCCACGGCGCGGATGTCCTCGCCCTGGTAGGAGGCGCCGGTGTGGGTCGCGTACTGCACGACGCCCACGGCGCCCTGCACCAGGCCGAGCACGACGAAGCACCCGGCGGCCAGCCGGAACTCCGGCGCGTCGCGCACCAGCAGCACCACGGCCGCCGGGACCAGCACGAACACCTGGAGGTAGCGCACGAACCCGGGCAGGGCGGCGTACGGGTCCCCGGCCGTCATGGTGGAGACGGCCAGGCCGATCCCCGGCGTCCCGAGCACGAGCACGCCCAGCGGGCTGAGCCGGCGCACCCGCCCGCGCAGGGCCTGGACGGCGCAGACGAGGGCGAGCAGCAGGGAGGCGGCGTCGGCGGGGCCGACCTTCCCGGAGGCGGTGGCGTCACCGGCCGGGAGCGGGGCGAGGAGGAGCAGGACGGTCGCGGCGAGCGGCACCAGCGGCCAGTGCCGGCGCAGCGCGGCGGACACGCCGGGCGGGCGGGCGGTTCCGGGGAGGGCGAGGGTCATGGTTCAGCTCCCGCCCAGCCGGAAGCGGAAGAAGGAGGCGGCGGTGCGGGCCAGGATCCACAGGTCCTGCCACAGCGACCAGGTGTCGATGTAGTGGTTGTCGAAGCGGGCCCGGTCCTCGATGGAGGTGTCCCCGCGCAGGCCGTTGATCTGGGCGAGGCCGGTGATGCCGACGGGCATCCGGTGGCGGGCCTCGTAGCCGGGGTGGACCGCGGCGAACTTGGCGACGAAGAAGGGGCGTTCGGGGCGGGGGCCGACCAGGCTCATGTCGCCGCGGACCACGTTCCACAGCTGCGGCAGCTCGTCCAGCGAGGACTTGCGCAGGAAGGAGCCGACGGGGCTCATCCGGCGGTCGCCGGCCACGGTCCAGCGGGTGGCGGACTCGTGTTCGTCGGCGCGCAGGGTGCGGAACTTCAGCAGGGTGAAGGACCGTCCGTAGAGGCCGACCCGTTCCTGACGGAAGATCACCCCGGGTCCGTCGGAGAGCCGTACGGCCAGGGCGCAGGCCCCCATGACGGGGGCGGCGGCGAGCAGGGCCAGCGCGGCGAGCAGGGAGTCGATGATCCGCTTGGCGGACCGCTCCAGGGGGCGGGCGGGGCGGGGCAGCAGGGGCTGGACGGCGTGGCCCCACAGCTGGTCGGCGGGCTGGGCGACGCGCATGCCGGTGACCTTGGCGGTCCCGGCGGGGTCGGCGAGCCAGAGCCGGCAGCCGTGGTCGTGGAAGAGGCGGACCAGTGCGGCGGTGCGCTCGTCGGCCTCGGGCGGGCGGGTGAAGACGGCGCAGCGCACGGAGTTCTGGATGACGGCGCGCCGGACGTCCTCGTGGGTGGCGAGTACGGGCAGCGGGCCGCCCTCCCCGTCGGCGGGCGCGGCGGGGTCGGCGATCCCGACGGGCCGCAGCCCGTACTCGGGGCGTCCGTGCAGTGCGGCGGCGACCGCGCCGGCGCCGTCCCCGGGGCCGACGACGAGCGTGGAGACGGGGTGGCGGACGGCGGAGCGGCGCCACACCTGGTGGACGAGCCCGCGTCCCGCGCAGGCCAGGACGACGTGCAGGCAGACGGCGGTGAGCAGGGCGTTCCAGCCGAGGGCCCGTTCGGGCGCGGCGGCGGCGAGGACGGCGGCGGCCCCGCACCACAGCGCGGCGGCCCGCCCGGCCAGGGCGGGCAGTTCGAGCAGCGCGGAGGGTGCGAGGCGGGGCCGGTAGAGGCCGCCCCCGGCCTGGAGGGCGGCGCCCGCGGCGGCGAGCAGCACGGCGGCCGGCGCCGCGGCCTGGGCCGGGAGCGGCGAGCCGGGCAGGGCGGTGACGGTGGCGGCGGTGACGGCGGCGGCCAGCGCGTCGGCGGCCAGGAGCGGGGCGGCGCCCCGGCCGCGCCGGACCCGGCCCGGCCGGACGGCGGGACGGGCCCGTTCGGCGCGGGGGCCGCGCGGCGGGTGGATGGCGGTCACGGCACGGCGGGGCTTGGCGGGTGACACGGCGGCCGGGGCGGCCTGCGACACGGAGGCGAAGGCGCTGCCGCCGGCGTGCCCCGTGCCGCTCTGCCCTCCGGTGTGCCGGGCGGCTGCGCTGTCCATCGTCATCGGCTGATGCGCTCCTGGTTCAAGGGCTGGGGGTCCCCCCGGTGGAGCGAGGGGGCGGGCCTGCCCAGCAGTTCGTGGTACAGGCCGGTGACCGCGTCCGTGGTCCGCCGCACGTCGAACTCGCTCCGGGCGTGCTGCTGGGCCTGCTCCCCGAGTTCGGTGAGCAGCCGCGGTTCGGCGAGCAGCCGTCCCAGGGCCTTGGCCAGCGCCGTCGGGTCCTCCGGAGGTACCAGGCAGAGCCGTCCGTGGCCGGACGGCAGGCTCTCCCGCGCACCGCTGACGTCGGAGACCAGGACCGGTCGGCCGCAGGCCATGGCTTCGAGGGGGGCGAGCGCCATGCCTTCCCACCGCGACGGCAGTACAACGAGATCGGCGGCCCGAAGCCACGGTCGGATGTCGGCGGCGGCTCCGGCGAAGTGGGTTCCGGGGGGTGCGGTGCGGCGCAGCCGTTCGGCGTCGGGGCCGTCGCCGACCAGGGCGAGGCGGGCGCCGGGGACGGTGGCCGAGACCTCGGGCCAGGCGCGCAGCAGCACGTCCTGGCCCTTCTGCGGGCAGAGCCGGCCGACGCAGACCGCGAGGGGCCCGTCCCGGAGGGCGGCGGGCAGCGGGAGCGCGGCGCGGGCCTCGGCGCGGTCGCGGCCGGGGTCGGGGTGGGCCGGGCGGAAGTGGGTGAGGTCGACGCCGTTGCGGATCACCGTCCAGCGGGCGTGGATGCCCTCGGACTCCCCGGCCCGGCGTTCGGCCTCGCTGACGCAGAGCACCCGGTCGGCCCAGCGGGCACCGGCCCGTTCCCAGCGCAGCGCGAGGGCTGCGGTGGTGCCCCCGACGGCGTCGAAGGACCAGGCGTGGGGCTGGAACACCGTGGGCAGGGAGCCCCGTACGGCCATCCGCCCGGCGAGGCCGGCCTTGGCGCTGTGGGCGTGCAGCAGGTCGGGGCGGACGCGGCGGACCAGGCGGGCGGCGCCGAGCACCTCGGCCGGCAGCCCGGGCCCCGGGGAGCGTCCGGCGCGCCAGGTGAGCACCTCGGCCCCGGCGTCGCGGGCGGCGCCGGGGAGGACGCCGCCGTCCGGGCAGCCGACGACGACGCGCAGCCCGGCGGCGGACTGGGCCCGTGCGAGGTCGGTGACGACCCGTGCGACGCCGCCCTCGACGGGCTGGACGAGGTGCAGGACGGTGAAGGACTGCGCGGCCGGGGAGCCGGCCGGCGAGGGGTGTTTCGGCACGTGGAGCGGTCTCCTGCGCTCAGCGGCGCGCGTCTGTCTGAACGAAGAGCACACCGAGGAATTGACCCTGGCTTTCGCCCGTGAACCTGAAGTCCAGGCTGTGGGCGCCACCGGACAGGGCGGGACTCAGATCGAACACGTCCGCGTCATATCCGAGATTATTAATATTTTCAGGCTGTCGTACTGTTGCGGGATGCCCGAATTCCGTGATCGTGGAATTCATGACGTCGTCGAAGGGGTTCTCGGCGTCGCTGACGCTGATCCGGCGCCCGCTGTCGGCGGTCACCATGAGTGAATCCCCCAGGACCCCGCGGTCCCCGTCGTACGCGACCACCCCGGCCTTGCCCGCGGCCCCCGCGGGCGCGTCCAGGCCGGCGACCCGCACCGTCTCCGAGGCGGCCTCGCCGGCCCCCGCGGCGAGGGACTCGAAGCCGTCCCACAGCGCGATCCGGCGCAGCGGCTCCTGCGGGTGCTCGTAGGCGACCACCAGCGTCCAGCCGCCCCAGGCGCCGACCTCCGAGTGCCCCATGGCCACGTTGAGCTGGGCGACGGTCCACATCCCCGCACCGCCCTTGCGCACCAGCGGGGTGACGTCGGCCGAGGCCTGGTAGGCGTCGCTGCCCGCGTCGGTGCGGTGCCCGATCACGGTGTCGGCGAGGACCGCCTTGTACGCGCCCCCGGGCTCGGCGACCAGCACGCGGCCGTTGTCCTCCGGCGGCTTCTGCTCCCCGACCCGCAGGTTCCCGCCCCAGTACAGCCGGGCGTACGAGACCTTCGCGCCCCGCGGGACCTTGAGCTCGGCCCGGGTGGAGTTGTAGGTGTCGGGGTCCTTGTCGACCTCGTCGTAGAACATCTCGAAGTCGCCGTTGGTCCCGGCCGCGCCCTTCTTGACCTCGGCGCACGGCTCGGCCTGCGGGGACTCCGCGCGCCGGCAGCTGATCGCCGAGTTCGAGGCCCGGACCAGCCCCCCGTGCAGCTCGGCCTGGTAACGCTGGGTGAACGGGATCCGGGGCATTTCGCGCGCCGCGGCGGGAACCGCGGCACCCGCCGAAGGGACGTGCGCGGAAAGCGCGAGGCAGGACAGCAGACCGAGTGCGCCGAGGATTCTGCGGGAGGAACCCATGACCCCGTCTCCATTTTCGATCAAGGGGACAAAACAGGAGTGAACTTTGTCAGAAATCGGGCTGGAAATCACGTCGGACTCGCTCGTACGGCCTTTCGGGCGATAGCACGCACCCTGTCCGTGGGCGGGTCGTTATGCCGGTGCATCGTTGTTCGAAGTTCGAACCGAAAGGAATACGGAGATGAAGAAGAGGCTGATGCGCGGCACGACGGTGGCGCTCGCGGGCGCCGCGCTGCTGATGGGCGGCGCGGGCCTCGCCTCCGCGCACGGCGGCGACGGCGCGACGGCGGAAGGCGCCGCCACGGGGTCCCCCGGCGTCCTGAGCGGCAACCTCGTCCAGGTCCCCGTCGACGTCCCGGTCAACGTCTGCGGCGTCACCGCCCAGCTCGTCGGACTGCTGAACCCGGCCTTCGGCAACCACTGCGTGAACGCCTGAACGTCAACCGCACCGCCCGAAACGGCGGCATCCGGGTGAAGCGACGCAACCCGAGCCCGAGCCGGGCCGTTGATCCGGGTGCTCCAGTACCGGGCAATCCTGCAAAAAAGGGATGATAATGATCAAGAAGCTTGTCGCCGGCGCAGCGGTTGCCGCCTCCACCGTCGGCCTCGGCGCCGCCATGGCCCCGCAGGCGATGGCCATCGGCAACGACAACGGCATCAACACCGTGAACGGCAACAACTCCGCGCAGATCTACGGCAACCAGGCCACCTACGGCAACATGAGCCCGCAGATGGCGCTGATCCAGGGCTCCTTCAACAAGCCCTGCATCGCCCTGCCGGCCAAGGTCAACGCCCAGTCGATCCTGGCCCTGGTCAACGTCGGAGTCCAGGACATCCCGGTCCTGTCCAGCCCGCAGAACCAGCAGTGCACCGAGAACTCCACCCAGGCCAAGGGCGACGAGGCCCTCTCGCACATCCTGGACAACATCCCGGTCCTCTCCGGCAACGTCTCCTCCGGCAGCTGACCGAGGCGCCGCACCGCGAGGCCGTCGCACCCCCGGGGTCGCGGCGGCCTCGCCGCGTATCGGCACCCTGAATTTCCCGTCCGGAAAATACGGACCGAAATTCCCCGAACGCACCTCCGGGGCATCGGAGTGAATTGACCGACACCCCTCGGAAATACCGGGATTCTGCGGTTTCTTTTCTCCGACCCACTCGTTGTTGTCTATGCAGCGGACAGACCTCTGCGGGAAGGATCGAATTCAGATGAAGTACAAGAAGGCAGTGGTGATGGCCGCCGGCGTTCTCGTCGCCGCCGGTGCCGCCTCCCCCGCCATGGCCGACTCGGCCGCCGACGGCAAGGCCGTCGGCTCCCCCGGTGTGGGCTCCGGGAACGTCGTGCAGGTCCCCGTGCACGTCCCCGTGAACGTCTGCGGCAACACCGTCAACGTGATCGCGCTGCTGAACCCCGCGTTCGGCAACCACTGCGTCAACGACTGACGAAGCGCCTGCGCCCGCAAGGGCAGACCTCCTCGGGTGGCCTCGGAGTGCACGGCGGTGCACTCCGAGGCCACCTTCGATTCAGGACCGGCCCCGAGCCGGTAGACAGGGAAGGACCCATGCGACAGGTACTGAGCCGACAGGTACTGGGCAAGGGGGTGCTCACGGCTGCGGCCGCCTCGAGTCTGCTGTCGATCGCGACCGGCGCGGCCTACGCGCATCCCGGGGCGATGGCGGAGGCCTCGCATTCACCGGGCGTGCTGTCCGGCAACAGCGTCTCGGTACCCATCACCTTCTCGCCGAACGTGTGCGGCAACAGCGTGGACGGGGGTGCCGCGCTCAACCCCGCCATGGGCAACACCTGCGTGACCTCGACCGGCTCGGACGCCGGCCACCACGACTACGAGCGCTACCTGAGCCCCGAGAACGCCGAGGCCTTCCGGCACTACCTCGAGGAGCGCGAGGGCGGCCGGCACGCGCTGCCCGCGCAGCGGGAGGACGAGGGCGGGTACGGGGAGCGCGGCGACGAGGCTCCCCGCGCGCACGCCCCCCGGCACGCGGCGCCCCGCCCCGAGGAGGCCCGCCCCGAGGCCCCGCGCCCCGAGGCCCCCAAGCACGCGGCGCCCCGGCCCCAGGCTCCGCGGCAGGAGGCCCCGCGCCACGCCGCGCCCCGCCACGACGACAGCCGCCACGAGGACGCCTACGGCGGCTCCGGCGAGGAGGACCACGGCCCGCGCGGCGGGAAGGAGGAGTGCGACGACCACCCGCCCGCCCCCCACGCGCAGCCCCCGGCCCCGCACCCGGCTCCCCCCGCGCCCGCGCCGCACCACCCGCAGCCCAAGCCGCAGCCCAAGCCGGCCCCCGCGCCCCGGCCCGCGCCCGCCCCGGCCGTGGCCGCCGGATCCGTGCCCACCCGCGACCAGGGCGTCTTCGT
>NZ_JBHVUQ010000279.1:0-7838 GCF_042884105.1 Streptomyces sp. NPDC058157 | reverse complement strand
GCTGGGGAACTGGGACTCCTGGAGCTGCATGCCGAGCAGCCGGGTGACCGCGTCGCGGTCGCGGCGGGGGTCGTGGCCGCAGACCGTGACCGTGCCGCCGCGTACGGGCCGCAGGCCGCCGACGGCTTCGACGACCGAGGTCTTGCCCGCGCCGTTCGGCCCGATGAGCCCGAAGATCTCCCCGGGGCGGATCCGGAACGAGACGTCGCGGACGGCGGTGAAGGTGCCGTAGGCGACGGTCAGCCGGTCGGCGCGCACGACGGCGTCCGCCGCCGGGTCGGTGGCGGGCGGCCGTCCGGCGGGCGGCTGGTCGGTGGTCACAGGCTGAGCCTCCCGGGGGCCGTGCGCGCTCCCGCTGCCGGGGAGGCGCCGAGGTTGGTGTAGAAGCCGGCGAACGACATGTGCAGCACGAGGGCGGGCAGCACGCCGCCGGTGGCGGTGGTCAGCAGGCCGCCGACCGTGCCGAGGACGAGGCTGGAGGTACCCAGCACGTAGGCCTGGGTGCGGGTGGAGACGAGGGCGACCTGGCCGGCCGCGAACAGGCAGGTGCTGAACGCCAGGGCGAACGCGGGGCCGGCGCCCAGCGCCCCGAGCCCCAGCAGGACCGCCCCGCGGAAGAGGACTTCCTCGAACAGGGCCGCGGCCGCCGGGACGGCCCACCGGGAGTGCCGGGGCAGGGCGAGGACGGCGGAGATCCACTGGATGCGGGCGATCTCGCCGGGGACGTCGGCCCGCGGGTGGACCCGGTAGAGCAGGGAGACGCACAGGATGGTGGTGCTGGAGGTGCCGAGGACCGCCAGCAGCAGGGCGAGCGCGGTCCCGGGCGCGGGGACGGCGAACACCTGCCGGAGGGCGAGCGGTGTGGCCGCCAGCAGCACCGCCAGGGCCAGGGCGCCCAGCACCAGGTAGACGAGGGTGCCGAACACCGCGAAGGCCGGCTCCGGGCGCAGCCGGGTCCGCCCGGCCAGCCACAGGGCCGTCCGCCGCCGCCGCGCCGGATCGCCGAACGGCAGCCGGTACAGGGCCAGCCACAGGGCGACCGCGCCGGTGCTGAGCGCGGTGAAGGCGGGCACGCTCATCCGGCGGCCCCCCGCCCGGCGGCCGTCCGGGCCCGGGGCCGCCGCTCCCGCTCCTGGCGGACGGCCAGGGCGAGGACCGTGCCGTTCTGCGCGAGGTGCGCCACGAGCGGCACCGCCAGGCTGCCCGACACCACCATCAGCAGCCCGAACACCGCCCCGGACAGGGTCTTCTGCGCCACCGCGAGCCCCCCGAAGAACAGGTGCCCCACCGCGTACGCCACGGCGGCCGCCGCGACCGCGACGCCGGCCGGCAGGTGGAGGCGCTCGTGCAGGACCCCGATCCACAGGCCCCGGTACAGCAGTTCCTCGGCGGCCGCGGTCGCCAGGACGGACACCGCGTACCCGCCGCCCGCCGCACCGCCGGCGCGGTGCACCGCGAGCCGTGGCAGGCCCGCCCCGGCCGCCAGCCGGGGCACGGCGCCGACCGCGAACTCGGCGCCGACCAGCGCGGCCCCCGCCACGGCCGCGGCCGGCAGCCAGAGCACGGCGGGCGGGCGGCCGCTCAGCGCGTCCGGGAGGAAGCCGCCGTCGGCCGCGACGGCGAGGGCCGCCGCCGTCACCACCAGGTAGGCGGCGGGGACGCCCACCAGCCCCCGCCGGGCGGCCCGTATCCGGTCGGCGCCCGCCTTCGCCGCGGGGCCGAACGCCGTGGTGACGCGGATCAGTTCGGCGGGTGCGACGGTGGCCGCCAGCACCAGCAGCTCAAGGGAGCGGGTGGGGGACCACATGGGTCACACCCCCGTGCTCTCGGATCCGCGGATGCCCCTTGGGCGGGAAGCCGGGCAGGCACATGCTCAGCAGCTCGGGGACGACCGCCCGGACCACCCGCCAGGGGGTGTCGGCCAGTTCCGGCGGGGTGAAGTCCAGGTAGCCCGCGAACTCGCTGACGCCGCCGAGGTCCCGCAGCAGCCGGTGGATCGCCGCCGTGTCGTCGTCGGCGTAGCCGGGCAGCGTGGCGAAGCCGGTGCGTCCCTCCACGCGGCTCTCCACCGCGCCGAGTTTGCGCCGCGCGTCCCCGGGGGCGGCGAACCACAGCACGTTGGTGTCCAGGTCGGTGTAGGCCGAACCGTTCTGCGCGAAGTGCACGTGGGGCAGGTCGAAGACGGTGCTGAACATGCCGATCCCGAGGATGGCGGCCGCCTCCGCCGCGCCGCGCAGCAGGGCCCGCCGCGGGTCCGGGTCGGCCTGCAGCCCGAAGGCGATGTAGGGCAGCTTGCCGTCCCGGCGCACCAGGGTCACCCCGATGTTCGGCAGCGGCAGTTCCGGCCGGGTCAGCAGGCTCGCCCGTACCTCGTACGGCCCGTCCGGGGCCAGTCCGGCCGCCTCCAGCAGCTCGTGGCCGTCCGCGTCGAGGTCGATCAGCGGCGCCTTGGACCCGGTGTACCAGTTGAGGATGAACGCGTCGATCTGCACGGCTTCGACGAGGGCGCCGAGCAGCGCCTTGTCGAGGGAGACGTGGGCGGCGGTCCCGGTCGAGAAGGACGGGGTGAACAGCTTGTCGCCCGCGACCGGGTCGCTGCGGAAGCCGAGGAAGACCAGCTGCGCCGGCAGGTACACCTCCTGCCCGGGCCGGGTGAGCGAGGGGCAGGCGATCCACGCGATCACGTCGTCCTCGCCGGGCAGGACGGGCGAGTACCGGGGCATCATCCGGGCGATCCGCTCCTGCTGTACGGCGTCGAAGACGCCCAGCAGCTCCAGGGGCGGCACGCGGTGCCGGGAGGACAGCGACCGGTGGGAGGCGTACTCGATGCGGTCCGCGAACAGCGGCATGGCCATGATCGCCGCATAGCGCTCGACCGCCTCGCCGGTGAGCCGGGTCACCGCTTCCTCGTGGGTCGAGCCGTAGCCCGCCAGGTGGTACTGCATCTGCAGGTGCGGGTCGTCCAGCGCCAGCCGGTGGTACTGGGGCATCGCGGCCGTGGCCGAGCGCAGGTACGGCTCGCCCTCCACGGCGGCGACCGAGACCAGCATGCCGGGCAGGATCCCGCCCTGGTTGCCGCCGATCCGCCCGTAGCGGGCGAGCGCCGCGCCCATCCCGGGGTGGCCCAGCAGCGGGATGCCGCTCATCGGCCCCCTCCGAGCGCCTCGCGCACGTGCCGGTCGACGATCACCCGGCTGCTGAAGTTGATCTCCCGTACGACGTCCCGGGCGACGTGGCCACAGGCGGGACAGGTCCCGATCCGCAGGACGTCCTGCGCCTGTATCTCGTACGTGGGCAGGTAGACGGCGAGCGCCCGGCCCAGGAAGCGCGAGGTGCCGAGCGAGCGCAGCAGCACGGCCTCGTTGACCAGGTGGGCGCAGAGCAGCGACTCCACGCCGTTCGCCCGACCGGTGCCGCCGGGGGCGGTGGCCCCGACCATGCTGTGGTAGCCGATGTGGTCCTCCAGCCGGGCCAGGGAGCGCTGCTCGAAGCACTCCAGGCAGCCGGTGCGCGGGCTGTCGGCGCCCACGACGGTGGCGAAGGGGCCGTCGACCAGGCCGACCACCACCGGCTTCTCCAGGTGGCAGGCGAGCCGGTTGAGCGCGCGCAGCGCCAGGATCGAGGCCTGCCCGAGGTGGACCACCAGCGCGTCGCAGTGCGCCACGGTGGCGCTCAGCCGCTTCAGCGCGTCCGCCGCGGCCAGCCCGCCCGTGCCGGAGGTCAGGTCGGCGGCGTGCAGGGCGTCGAGGAAGTCCGCCGGCAGCATCTCCAGCGGCAGGTCCAGGGCCTCGGCCTGGGCGGCCACGTACGCGGCGGCGCTGGGCGAGTCCGCCGCGAAGGCGACCGTCGCCCCGGCCCCTTCGCCGGCGCCGTACAGGTCCAGGTTGCCGAGCAGGGCCCGGGCCATGTCCGCGCCGCGCTCGGACGGGCGGTCGTACGCGAGGAACCCGGCCTGGCGCAGTTCGGTGACCGCGAGCTCCAGGTTGGCGCGCTCGACCGGGGTGAGCCCGGCGGCGTCGGCGAAGGTGCCGTCGGCCGCCTTGCCGGCCGCCAGCGTCTCGAACAGGGCGGTCATCGCGGCCCGGACCGCGGGCGACTCCGCCCGCAGGTCGACGTTGACCTCGGAGAAGTTCCAGATGCCCCAGCGCAGCCGGATGACGCCCGGCTCCACGGCGAGCAGCCGGACCGAGGTGGCGAGGAGGACTCTCGAACCGGAGGGTGCGGGGGTCATGGCTCAGGCCTCTCCGTGTCCGAGGAGCGTCAGGTGGACCACGTGGCGCGAGGTGCCGTCGCAGCCGAGTTCCCGTTCCAGCGACTGCTTGTCGTACCCGCCCTGGTCGCAGCCGATCAGGCCCAGCGCGGTCCGGGCCAGGTGCACGTTCTGCGAGATGCCGCCGGCCTCGATCAGCCCGAAGACCAGTCCGCTGTCCCCGTACTTCTGCGAGTTGGAGTACAGGTCGTAGACGTAGACCAGGGCCAGGGCGGCCTTGTCCGCCTCCACGTCCTTGGTCTGCAGCTGCCGGGCCAGCTCGACCGGCCGCGGCTGCGGGCGGCAGGGCAACAGGGTGTGGCTGTGCGGCTGGTACGCGTACGCTCCCGGTGCCAGGCCCTTCACGTGCTGGGCGAGGACCGCCACCCGCACCGGGTAGAGCCCGCCGCCCGAGGGCGCGTTGCGCAGCGCCACGGCGGCGTCGCCGTCCTGGGCCGTGGGCACCGGCAGGCGGCCCGACACCCCCTGGGCGTGCCACAGCACGGTGGCCAGGTCCTCCAGCGTCACCGGCTTCCCCGAGAAGCCGCGGCCGCTGCGCCGGCCGGCGACGGTGTCGGTCAGGCCGCTGCGCAGCCGCCGGTGCGGGGGCAGGGGGAGCGCCCCGTCGAGCCGCTCCTGGAGGTCGTTGTGCGCGGTGGAGAGGACGGCGTCGTGGCCGTAGAACCGGGACACCCCCAGCTGCATCCCGAGATCGCGCCCCCCGCGGCGGTGGTTGAGCAGTAACTCCTCCCCCACGAAGCCGTGCACGGCCGGACTCCACCTCCCCCGGACCACCGACTCCGGCGCCCGTACCACCGTCGTCGCGCTGTAGACCGACACGGAGGTGTGCTGCTGGCCGAAGGCCGCCACGGTCGCCAGGTGGCTGTTGCGGCCCAGGTGGTCGGAGACGGCTTCCTGCGAGTCCTTCAGTGACATCTCGGCCTTTCCTTCGACGGCGGTGTGCCTCGGACAGGATCTGGGGAGGGCAGGCGTCGGGCGGGGCCGGTGACCCCGCCCGACGATCGGCGGCTACCAGCTGCAGCACGAACTGCAGCAGCAGTTGCCGCCACCGCAGGTGGTGCTGGCGCCCGGAGCCACCTGGACGAACGCACCGCCCGTGGCGGTGCTGCCGACCTGGCCGGAGAAGCTCAGCATTGTTTCCCTCACCTCCCATCGAGGACGCGGAGAACAACGGCCCGGACCCGCAGGCCGCCTGGAGCGTAGCAGCCGCCGGGGATGGCGAGAAGCGGTCGCGTCGACCGTCAACTCCCCTTCTTTCACACCCAGTTGGGCGCAGGAACGGCACCGGTGCGGGCGGTCGTCCGGAGGGTGGCGGTGAAGCTCCGGCCGTGGGCCCGGCGGGTGTCCACCTCCAGCCGGGTGCCGGCCGCGACGTGGCCTACGCGGACCTGCGGGTCCCCCTCCACCGGCCGCAGCCACCGGCCCGGCAGCAGCAGGCCCACGGCGGCCCGCCGGGTGGTCGGATCGGAGACGGCCACCCGCACGGCGCCGGGGTCCCGGCCCGCCGGCCGGTGGGCGACGATCACGGACCCGGGTCCGTCCAGGCGCAGGGCGGCGGTCCCGTGCGGGCCGGGTGCGAAGCAGTGGGCGGCGAGCAGGCCGAGGCCGGTGTGCGCCACCGCCTGGAAGCGGGCGGTGTTGGCCAGCACCCGCAGGGGTCCGCCCCGCGTGCCGTAGCCGCGCATCCGCTCCTCGTCGGCGTTCGGCACCAGCGCCCAGGCGGCACACAGCGGAGGCGCGCCCGCGGGCCGGTCGAGGGCCGCCGTGAACACCCGCCGGGTGACGGGGGCGGCCGGGTTCGCCAGGCGCAGCGCCCTGGGACTGCCGGTGACCAGCTCCAGGCCGACGCGTACGGGAGGCGCGTCGAGGAACAGGTACCCGACCGCGGTGCCCCGGGTGGGATTGGCGTACCGCAGCCACCGCAGGCTGCACGGTTCCGTTCCCGCGCCGGGTGCCTCGTAGGGGCGGCCGTCACGGGTGGCGCCGGTGACGAGGATCCGGTCGTCCGGGTGCGCCGTACGGGCGTCGACCGTGGTCGTCACCGCCCGTCCGGCGAGGTCCCCGACACCGGCCGCCAGGACGAGGACCTCGTCGTCGAACAGGAACCAGGACTTCGTCGCCGTCGCCCCCCGGTAGACGGTGAAGTCCGCCGGCAGCAGCGCCCGGTCCCGGAACGCCGCGTCGTCGCTCTGCACCATGCCCGCCGCGCCGTACGCGCCGAGGACCGTCCCGCCCGACCAGTCGGCGGTGGCGCGCGGGAAGTACACGTAGGCGTTCTGGGACGCGGAGGAGGCCGTGAACGCCAGGGGGTGGGACGGATTGTCGTAGTACAGGGCGCCGCCGTACAGCTCGGGCACCGTCCGGCGCCGCTCGACGGGGGCGCTCACGCCGGGCAGCCCGTAGGGGGAGACGGTGGCGTAGTGGCCGACGTCGTGGCCGGGGCCCTGGTCCTCGCCGGACAGGTACAGCCGGTGGGCGCCGTCTCCCTGGAACCACGGCATGAGGTTCTCGCCGTTCAGGTACTCGTACTTGCTCGTCCGCGTCGAGCTGCGGGCCAGGACGAAGGCGTGGCCGGGGCGCCGGTGGACGGTCCGGTCCATGGCGTTGAAGGCGAAGCTGCCGCGCCGGGGCGCCAGGTCCGCGGCCCGCACCGCGGGGTCGGCGAGGAGGTCGGCGTAGCGCGCGAAGGAGAGCGGCGAGACGAAGGAGGCCGGGTCGCCGCCGGCCCGGCAGGCGGGGCCCAGGTGCCTGGCGTAGGCCCGCAGGGCCCGGGCCCGGTCGCCCGTGGCGAGGGCGGACAGCCCCAGGACGGCCTCGCAGACGGCGCGCGCGTCGGCGTACCCGCCCTGCGGCCGGGTGAGGCCCCGCCCCTTGACGGTCTCCGTCATCCACCCCTCGAAGACCAGCGGGGCGAAGCCGTCCCGGATCCACCCGTGGACGGCCGCGACCGCCTCCGGGCCCGGCCCCAGGCCCGTCCCGTCGAGGAGGGACAGCGCCTCCACGACGCGCGTGAGCAGCGCCGTGCCGTAGGAGCCGGTGGAGGCGACGGAGCCGTGCTGCACGAACGAACCGTCGCGGTGGAAGCCGTCGGTGACACCGTGCCGGGGGGCGTCCGGGTCGAGGGGGTCGAGGACCGTCAGCTGGTCGGCGAGGGCCTTGCGGATCCGGGCGGGGTCGCCGAGGAGGGCCCCCTGCACCATGCGGTTGGTGGTGATGTCGGCGAGGTTGGCCGCGGTGTGGAACCGCGAGTCCAGGTCCACGTCTCCGGCCGCGCCGTGGCCCAGCCGGCGGTCCATCGCCGCGACGTACGCCGCCGTCAGCCCCGGGTACCGCGCGGCCGCCTCCGGCGCGAGCAGCGCCAGGGTCCTCCCGGCATGGCGCGGGATGCCGATCTCCCACGGGAACCAGTTGCCGTAGCCGGCCGGGGCCCGGTCGCCGTAGTGCTCCTCGTACAGGCGGACCAGCCCGCCGAGCACCTGCAGCCGCACGGCCGCCTCGCCGGAGGGGCCGGGCGCCGGACGGCCGGGGAGGCGGGTGGCCAGGGCGATCCCGTAGAGCCTGCGGTACG
>NZ_JBHVUQ010000278.1:0-7871 GCF_042884105.1 Streptomyces sp. NPDC058157 | reverse complement strand
GGCCGTGCCCGCGCTGGTGCGTGGGGCGGCCGCGGTCGCCGGCCGGGAGGTCCTCGTGGTGCGCACCGAGGACGGCGGCCTCGCCGCCCACCTCAACGTCTGCCGCCACCGCGGCACCCGCCTGGTCGCCGCCCCCGAACCCGGTGGCAAGGCCATCCGCTGCCCCTACCACGGCTGGACGTACCGCCTCGACGGAAGCCTGGTCGGCGCCCCCGAGGCGCGGCAGATCCCCTGCCTGGACAAGCCGGCGCTGGGCCTGTTCCCGGCCGCCGTCGAATCCTTCCTCGGCTTCGTCTTCGTCAGCCTCGACCCCGGCGCCGTACCGCTGGCCGAGAGCTGCGCCGGGCTCGCCGAAGCCGTCGGCCACTACGCCGGAGCCGACCTGGTACCGGTGGGCCGCGCCCGCATCCACGACCTGGCCGGAGCCGAGGTCCAGCAGGCCAACTGGAAGGTGGCCGTGGACAACTACCTGGAGGGCTACCACGTCCCCGTGGCCCACCCCGGACTGATGCGGCTGCTCGACTACCAGAACTACACCTGCGAGATCGAGGAGTCCTACGCCCTCTTCGCCTCACCCCTGCGCGACAAGCCCTCGTCCAACTGGGCCGAACGCCTCTACCAGCGCGTCGCCGCCCCCATGCCCGGCCTCACCGAAGCCGACCGCCGCGTCTGGCGCTACGCCGTCATCTACCCCAACACCCTCATCGACTTCTACCCCGACCACGTCCTGGCCTGGACGGCGATCCCCACGGCCGTCGACCGCGTGGCCGTACCCGGCGGCTTCTACACCCGCCGCGGCACCGGCCCGCGCACCCGCCTGGCCCGCCGCCTCAACATCCGCATCGGCTGGATCACCAACGACGAGGACGCCGAGCTGGTCGCCCGCGTGCAGCAGGGGCTCTCCACGCCCGGCTTCGAACCCGGACCGCTGTCGCGCCGCGAAGCCGCGGTCGCCTGGTTCGCCGGCCGCCTCCGGGCCGACCTGGACCGCCCCGAACCCGGGCCGTCCCTTCCGGATCCCGCCTGACCCGCGCCGCCCCCTACGGAGAGGACCCCATGTCCCCCGAGGCACTCCCACCCAGCAGACGCACCCTCCTGCGGGCCGGCGCCACCGCCGCCCTCGCCCTCACCGCCGCGGGCTGCGGTTTCGCCGCCCACGACGACCCCGCCGACCGCGCGGCCGCCGAAACCCCCGTCGAGGCCGAGGTCGACGGCGACCTCGTCTACTTCAACTGGGCCGACTACGTGGACCCGTCCGTCTTCGAGGGCTTCCAGCAGGAGTACGGCGTCAAGGTCATCCAGTCCAACTACGACTCCATGGAGGGCATGGCCGCCAAACTCGGCGCCGGGAACCGCTACGACGTCATCTTCCCCTCCGCCAAATGGGCCCAGCGGCTCGCCGCCGGAGGCCGGCTCCGCCGCATCGACCACTCCCGGCTGCGCGGCGCCGAAGCCCTCTTCGGCAGCTACGGCTACTTCACCGACCCCTGGTACGACCCGCACTCCGCGCACACCGTCCCCTTCACCATGTACAAGACCGGCATCGGCTGGCGCCGCGACCGGCTCGGCGACCTCGACGGCTCCTGGACGGACCTCTGGAACGACCGCGCCAGGGGCAGGGTCTTCGTCCTCGACGACCGCGACGAGGTCCTGGGCCTCGGCGCCCTCAGCCTCGGCCTGCCCCTGACCACCGACGACCACGACGACCTCGCCCGCGTCACGGACACCCTCCGCTCGCTCCGCTCCCGGCTGCGGGGCTTCTCCAGCGACAGCTACAACAACCTGCTCAACGGCAACGCCGACATGACCCAGGCGTGGAGCGGAGACATGGCCGCCATGCTCGCCCAGGCAGAGGACCCCTCGGTCTTCGGCTTCGAAACCGCCCGCGAGGGCGCCCCCGTCAACTCCGACTGCTACGCCATCCCCGCCAACGCCCGCCACCCCGGCACCGCGATGCTCTTCATCGACTACATGCTCCGCCCCGAGAACGTGAAGAAGAACATCCGCTACATCGGCTACCCGATGCCGGTACGCGGCACCGAGGACACCTACGCCGAACTCGTCGAACCCTTCCCGCAGTGCGTGGTGGGTGCCGACGACCTCAAGGCGGACCTGTTCTACCGCAACGGCGACGCACGCGGCGAACGGGCCCGCGACGCCGCCTGGACCGAGGTGAAGGCCGGCTGACATGACACGCAGCGACAGCGACAGCGAAGCAACCGCGCACACCTCCCGCCTGTGGACCTGGCTCCTGCTCCCCGGCACCCTCTGGATGACCGCCTTCCTCCTCGCCTCCCTCCTCCTGGTCGCCGCCCTCGCGTTCGGCACCACCGACCCCCTCGGCAGCCCGCGCTTCGGCCTCGACCCCGGCAACCTCGCCGCCCTCGCCGACCACGCCTACCTCACCGTCCTGCTGCGCTCCCTCGGCTACGCGCTGCTCACCTGCCTGATCAGCCTCGCGGTGGCCTACCCCGTCGCCTACGCCATCGCCCTGCACGGCGGCCGGTACAAGAACGCGCTCATCGCCGCCGTCGTCGTCCCGTTCTTCGCCAACTACCTGGTCCGGATGTACGGCTGGTCCGTCGTGCTCTCCGACGACGGACCCGTCCTGAAGGCCCTGCGCGCCGCCGGACTGGCCGACGGCGGCACCCGGATCCTCCAGACCGGCACGGGGGTCGTCGCCGGACTCGTCTACGGGTTCGTCGTCTTCATGGTCATCCCGCTGTACGCGGCGCTGGAACGCATGGACACCTCGCTCATCGAGGCCGGCCGCGACCTGTACGCGGGCCCTCTGCGCACCTTCCTCCTCGTGACCGTCCCCGCCACCCGCCAGGGCGCCGCGGCCGGCTGCGTGCTCGTCTTCCTGCCCGCCATGGGCGACTTCGTCAGCGCCCAGCTCATGGGAGGCCCCGACCAGATCATGATCGGCAACCTGATCCAGGACAAGTTCTTCCAGGGCCAGAACTGGCCCCTCGGCTCGGCCCTCACCATGCTCCTGATGGCCGTCCTCCTCACCGGGATGCTCGGCTACCTGCGGCGCGCCCGCAAGGACGAGGCGGAGGCCGCCCGATGAGCACCCCGCGGCAGGGCCCCGGCGGCCGCCGGCGCGGCGCCGGACGCCGGCCCCGCTTCGCCATCGCCGTCACCGTCGTCTTCTTCGCCCTGCTCTACCTCCCCGTCGCCGTCGTCGTCCTGTTCTCCTTCAACGGGCAGAAGTCCCTCACCGTCCTGCACGGCACCAGCCTGCGCTGGTACACCGCGCTCCTCCACGACGACGTGCTCCTCGGCTCCCTCGGCATGAGCCTGAAGGTCTCCCTCGTCGCCATGGCCGGCTCGATCCTCCTCGGCGTGGCCCTGGCCCTGGGCCTCGTCCGCAGCCGCAGCCGGCTCGGCTCCCTCGCCGGACTCGTCATGCTCGTCCCGCTGGTCACCCCCGAGATCGTCACCGGCGTCGCGGCCATGCTCCTCTACAAGGGCCTCGGCATCACCCTCTCGGCGACCACCGTGACGCTCGCCGAGATCACCTTCTCGATCTCCTACGTGACGGTCATCCTCCGCTCACGCATCGCGGCCCTCAACCCCGAGGTGGAGGAGGCCGCCATGGACCTCGGCGCCACCCGCGCCCAGGCCCTGCGCCTGGTGACCCTGCCCGCGCTGCTGCCCGGCATCCTCGCCTCCGCGGTCCTCGTCTTCGCCCTCGTCTTCGACGACTTCGTGCTCGCCTACTTCACCACCGGCGTCGACCCGCAGCCGCTGTCCGTGCGCATCTACTCGGCGATCCGGTTCGGCGTCCAGCCCACCGTCAACGCCGTCGGCACCCTGATGCTCGCCGGGTCCGTCGGCCTCATCGTCCTCGCCCTCGCCATCCCGCGCCTCTTCGGACGCCGAGGCGGCCTCGACCTCCTCTCCGGGAAGTGAACGCCATGCAGCCGGACCCCAAGACGCCCGAGCACCCCAGGACCCCCGAGCACCCCAGGATCCAACGCCCCGTGCCCCCCGTCCCCGTGCGGCCCGCCCCCGCCGTCCGGCTCGACCGGGTGAGCAAGCGGTACCCCGCCGGCGGCGGCGCCTACGCCGTACGGGAGGTCGAACTCGACATCGCCAAAGGCGAGTTCTTCTCCCTCCTCGGCCCCTCCGGCTGCGGCAAGACCACCCTGCTGCGGATGATCGGCGGATTCACCGACCCCACCGACGGCGGCGTCCTCCTCGACGGACAGGACGTCACCGGCCTCCCGCCCCACCAGCGCAACGTCAACACCGTCTTCCAGAGCTACGCCCTCTTCGAGCACCTCTCGCTCGCCGACAACGTCGCCTTCGGCCTCCGGCGCAAGGGCGTCGCCCGCGCCGAGATCCGCGCCCGGGTGCGCGGCATGCTCGACCTCGTCCAGCTCGGCCACCTCGCCGACCGCAGGCCCGCCACCCTCTCCGGCGGCCAGAAACAACGCGTAGCCCTCGCCCGGGCCCTGGTCAACCGACCCCAGGTCCTGCTCCTCGACGAACCCCTGGCCGCCCTCGACCTCAAGCTGCGCCGCCAGATGCAGGTCGAACTCAAGCAGATCCAGCGCGAGGTGGGCATCACCTTCGTCTTCGTCACCCACGACCAGGACGAGGCCCTCACCATGTCCGACCGGCTCGCCGTCATGAACGAGGGTCGCGTCGAACAGTGCGGCACGCCCGAGGACGTCTACGAACGCCCCACGACCACCTTCACCGCCTCCTTCATGGGCACCTCCAACCTCGTCCCCGGCACCTACCGCTCCGGCCGCGTCACCCTCGACGAAGGCCCCGAACTCCTCGTCGGACAGCGCCCGTCCGTCCCCGACGGCAGCCGCGTCAACCTGGCGGTCCGCCCCGAGAAGATCTGGCTGTCCGACCTGGAACCGGGCATGGCCCGGGTCACCGGCACCGTCCGGGAGACCGTCTACTCCGGCCCGACCACCACCTACCTCATCGAACTCGCCCCCGGCGTCACGGTGTCCGTGCTGGAGCAGAACACCGTCCGCTCCCGCCGGGAGGACCGCTGGAGCGGCGGCGAACGCGTGGAGATCGGCTGGAAGCCCGAACACTGCCTGGTCCTCGACTGAAAGCCGCCCCACCGGAGGCACACCCGGACAAGCACCCGGAGGAACACCTGATGAACCACGACGTCATCGTGCTCGGCGCCGGCCTGGCCGGCCTCGCCGCCGCACGCGACCTGGCCGCCGGCGGCGCCGACGTCCTCGTCGTCGAAGCCCGCGACCGGGTCGGCGGCCGCGTCGAGCAGACCGCCCTCCCCGACGGCCGCCCGGTCCAGCTCGGCGGAGAGGTCGTCGGCCGCGCCCACACCGCCTACACCGCCCTGGTCGCCGAACTCGGCCTCACCCTGACCCCCAGCTACGTCGCCGACCCCGGCGCCCTCGCCCGCGCCACCCCGGAAGGGACCGGCGCCGGCGACCCGCCGCCCTGGTTCGGCCCCGGCGACGAGGCCCGCCACCGCAAGGCCACCGAGGCCTTCCACGCCCTCGCCCGGACCGTCGACCCGGACGACCCCTGGGCCCACCCCGACGCCACCGCCCTCGACCGGCTGTCCGTCGCCGGCTGGCTGCGCTCCGAAGGAGCCGGACCGGCCGTCGTCCGCCTCTGGGAGATCGGCCGACTCGCCCTCGCCGACGGCTCCTGCGAGCGCACCTCCCTCCTCGCCGCCCTCCGCAAGCACGCCGCCGTACCCGTACCCGCGGGCGGCGCCGGCCCCTACGACCACGAGGCCTGGGAGGGCCTGCGCGTCGCCGAGGGCTCCGCCACGGTCGCCCTGCGCATGGCCGACGGCCTCGCCGGACGCGTCCGCACCGGCTCACCCGTCGCCGCCGTCACCGTCCGTCGCCCCGGCCGCTGCACCGTACGGCTGGCCGGGGGCGAGAGCCTCACCGCCGGAGCCGTCGTCAGCGCCCTGCCCGTCGGCCCGCTGCGCTCCGTCGCCGTCACCGGCGTGTCCGAGGAGCGGCTCGCCTCCCTCCACCGCCAACGCCAGGCGGTGGCGGCCAAGTTCACCGCCGCGTACGAGCGGCCGTTCTGGCGGGAACGCGGCCTGAGCGGCCTCTCCGAATGCGAGGGGATCCTCGGCAGCACCTGGCCGCAGAGCGAGGGGATCCTCTCCGCCCTGGTCCCGCCCGAACGCTACGGCGTCCTGCTCGGCATCCCCGCCCACCTGCGCACCGCCGAACTCCTCGCCGAGACCGCCCGCCTCTTCGGCGACGAGGCCCGCCACCCCCTCGCCGTCCACCTCCGGCTCTGGGGCACCGACCCCTGGACCCAGGGGTACGTCACCCAGTGGACCCCGGGCGACGTCATGGCCGTCGGCCCCCGCCACGGCACCCACGAACCCCCGTTCTACGTCTGCGGATCCGACCAGTGGGCGGCCGGCTACATGGAGGGCGCCGTACGCACCGGCCGCGCCGCCGCGAAGGAGGCACTGCGCCGTGGCTGAACCCGTCCTCAACCACATCGGCGGCACGGACCGCCCCGCCGCCTCCGGGCAGACCACCGCACTGGTCGACCCCGCCACCGGCCGCGTCCACCGCCACGCCCCCCGCTCCGGCCCGGCCGACGTCGACGCCGCCTGCGCGGCCGCCACGGAGGCGTACGCGCACTGGTCCACCACCACCCCGGCCGAGCGCCAGCGCGCCCTGCTCGGCCTCGCCGACGCCATCGAGCGCCACGCCGAGGCCCTCACGGAGGCCGAGACCGGCGACACCGGAAAGCCCCGCCACCGGTTCACGGCCGACGAACTGCCCGCGGTCGCCGACACCGTCCGCTTCTTCGCCGGAGCCGCCCGCACCCTGCCCGGCCCCGCGGCCGCCGAGTACACCGAGGGCCGCACCTCCCTGCTGCGCCGCGAACCGGTCGGGGTATGCGCCCAGATCACCCCCTGGAACTACCCGCTGATGACGGCCGTCTGGAAACTCGCCCCGGCCATCGCCGCGGGCAACACCACCGTCCTCAAACCCGCCGACACCACCCCCGCCTCCACCGCCCTGCTCGCCCGCCTCGCCGCCGAACACCTGCCGCCGGGCGTGCTGAACGTGGTCTGCGGTGACCGCGACACCGGCCGCGCCCTCACCGCCCACCCCGCCGTCGCCCTCGTCGCGGTCACCGGAAGCCTCCGGGCGGGCCGCCAGGTCGCCGCCGCCGCGGCCGCCGGCCCCAAACGGGTCCACCTGGAACTCGGCGGCAACGCCCCCGTCCTCGTCCACCAGGACGCCGACCCCGCCGCCACCGCGGCCGCCCTGGCCCCCGTCGCCTACTACAACGCGGGCCAGGACTGCACCGCCCCCACCCGGTACCTGGTCCACCACCGGATCCACGACGCCTTCCTCGACGCCTTCGCGGCCGAGGCGGCGAAGCTGCGCACCGGCTCCCCGGACGACCCGGACGCCGACTTCGGGCCCCTCAACAACCCCGACCGGCTCGCCGCCGTCGAGGGCCTCCTCGCCCGTCTCCCGGCGCACGCCCGCACCGTCACCGGCGGCACCCGCCCGCCCGGGCCCGGCTTCTTCCACGCGCCCACCGTCGTCGCGGGCGTCCGCCAGGACGACGAGATCGTGCAGGAGGAGGTGTTCGGGCCCGTCGTGACCGTCCAGTCCTTCACCGACGAGGCGCAGGCGCTGCGGCTGGCCAACGGCGTCCCCCACGGCCTGGCCGCCAGCGTCTGGACGGCGGACCACGACCGGGCCATGCGCGCGAGCCGGGCCCTGCGCACGGGCATCGTCTGGGTGAACACCCACGGCACCACCGTCTCCGAGATGCCGCACGGCGGGGTCGGGCACTCGGGCTACGGCAGCGACCTGTCCCTGACCGGCCTCCTGGAGTACACACAGGTCAAGCACGTCATGCTC
>NZ_JBHVUQ010000277.1:0-7875 GCF_042884105.1 Streptomyces sp. NPDC058157 | reverse complement strand
GAATACAGGTCGACGGGTACTTCCCGGACTCCTCGACCGGCAACACCGATCACGGCTGGAACCACGACTCCCAGTTCGTGATCCGCCTGCCGGACCACTGGAACGGGGGCCTGGTCGTCACCGGCTCGCCGGGGGTGCGCGAGCAGTACGCCAACGACCGGGCCATCGGCGACTGGGTCCTGGCCCGCGGATACGCCTTCGCGGCGACCGACAAGGGCAACACGGGCACCGCCTTCCACCGCGACGGCCGCCATCCCGGGGACGCGATCGCCGAGTGGAACGCCCGGGTCACCCAGCTGACCCGGGCGGCCCGCGCCGTCGTCGCCCAGCGCTACCGGCGGCCGCCCTCCCGCACGCTCGCCACCGGCATGTCCAACGGCGGCTACCTGGTGCGCTGGCAGCTGGAGAACCATCCCGAGCTGTACGACGGCGGCGTGGACTGGGAGGGCACCCTCTGGCGGAAGCAGGGGCCCCACCTGCTCACCTTCCTGCCGCCGGCCCTCGCCGCCTACCCGCGCTACGCGGCGGGGGGCGCGGGCGCGGAGCAGGCCCGTCAGGAGCTCCTCGCGGCGGGCTTCCCGGCCGGCTCGGAGTTCCTGTGGCCCTTCCACCACCAGTACTACTGGGACCTGACCCAGCGGATCTACCGCGAGGAGCTGGACCCGGGCTACGACGGCCCGCTGGAGGCGGGGACGCCGTTCTGCGCGCCGGGCACCCCCGCCTGCGACGCGGACTACGACTACCGCCTGCGGCCCCGGAGCGTCCACGACGCGGTCGCCGAGATCGCGCTGACGGGCCGGATCGGCAAGCCCCTCATCACCCTGCACGGCACGCTGGACGTGCTGCTGCCGATCAGTCAGGACTCCGACGTCTACGCGCGGATGGTCACCGACGCGGGGCGGGGCCGTCTCCTGCGGTACTACCGGATCGAGGGAGGCACCCACGTCGACTCCCTGTTCGACGCCTTCCCCGACCGGCTCCGTCCGCTCGTCCCCTGCCACCGCGCCGCACTGGCCGCCCTGGAGACCTGGCTTGGCCGCGGCGCACCGCCGCCGGCGAGCCGCACGGTGCCGCGTCCCGCCGCGGGCGAGGACCCGCTCACGAGCTGCCGGCTCGGCCCTTGACCTCAACCTCGGTTGAGGGAGGACCGTGGTGCGCATGAACACGGAATCCACTGCGTACGCCGCAGCCGTCGAAGCCGTCGAAGCCATCGGGCAGGTCGTCGCCACCGTCGAGCACGCCCAGCAGCACAAGGACCCGGAGGAGTTCCTCGGCCTCTTCCACCCCGACGCGATCTGGACGACGGCCCACGGCAAGGTCCTCACGGGCCTCGACGAGATCGCGGAGTTCACCCGCAGGGTCCTCCCCTCGGCCGACTGGGACGGCGAGGTCACCTACGAGGTGGTCCACGTCCTCTTCGTCCGTCCCGACGTCGCGGCGGTCAAGGTCCGCCAGCGCTACCTGTCGCCGGGCGAGGAGAGCGAGGGCGCCCCGCTGTACGTGATGTCCAGGCAGGACGACGGCCGCTGGCTGCTGACCGCCTGCCAGAACACCGCGGTCGTCACCCACTGACCCCCGGCGGCCGCGGGAACTCGGTCGCGGGGCGGGTGGCGTAGCGGGCCATGGCGGTGATGTTGGCCTCCGGGGTCAGGGGGCGGCCGCCGGCGAGCATGCCGCCGAGGTCGCGGAAGTACTGCGCGTACCGGCCGGGGGTGAACGTGCTGAGCATGACGGCCGGCTCGTCGCTGACGTTGGCGAAGGTGTGCGGGGCGCCGGGCGGGACCACGACGAGGGTGCCGGCGGGCGCGTCGTGGCTGTCGCGGCCGACGGTGAAGCGCACGGTGCCGGAGACGACGTAGAAGCCCTCGTCGTGCTCGGCGTGGCGGTGCTGCGGCGGTCCGGGGGTGTGCGGGGCGAGGACGGACTCCGCGAATCCGATGCGGTTGCCGGTGGTGGCGCCGTCCTCCAGGAGGCGCATCACGGTGGTGCCCAGGACGATCTCCTCGCCCTGGCCGGGGCGGACCACGGACACGGCGGGATCGGTTCCGGGGGGCGTGGTACGTGCGTGCTCGGTCATGTGCCGATTCCAGCGCCGGGGCCCCGGGCCCGTCCAATACCGCCTGGAGGGTCCCGATACCGGCTGGGTATCGTTGCCGGTCATGGAGCTGAGAACGCTGCGCTATTTCGTCGCCGTCGCCGAGGAGCTCCACTTCGGCCGGGCCGCCGCCCGGCTGCACATGAGCCAGCCGCCGCTGAGCCGGGCGGTCAAACTGCTCGAGGCGGACGTCGGGGCGGTCCTGCTGGACCGCTCGGCCGCCGGTGTCGCGCTCACCGCGGCCGGCGCGGCACTGCTGGACGAGGCGCGCACACTGCTGGAACGGGTCGAGCGGGCGCGGGCGCGGGTGGCCGCCGTGGCGGGCGCCGGGACCCTCACGGTCGGCATGCTGGGCGACCGGGCCGATCCGGGCGCCCACCGGCTGGCCGCGGCGTTCCGGCGACACCATCCGGGTGTCGAGGTCCGGGTCCGCGAGACCGACCTGGCCGACCCGACGTGCGGGCTGCGGGCCGGTCTCGTCGACGTCGCGCTGACCCGCGGGCCGTTCGACCGGACCGGTCTGACGGTGCGTGAGCTGCGCGCCGATCCGGTGGGGGCGCTGCTGCGCGCGGACGACCCGCTGGCGGGGCGGGACCGTCTGGAGCCGGCCGAGCTGTCCGGCCGGCGCTGGTTCCGCTTCCCGCCGGGCACCGATCCGCTCTGGCAGGCCTACTGGAACGGGGGCGAGGAGCGCGAGGGCCCCGTCGTCCGCGCGGTGCAGGAGTGCCTCCAGGCCGTGCTCTGGAACGGCACCGTGGGCCTCGCCCCCCTCGGGCACGCCCCGCCCGAGGGTCTGGTCCTGGTGCCGCTCGCCGGGACGGCCGCCAGCCCGGTGGTGGTGGCCTGGCGGCGGGGCGACACGAACCCGCTGGTGACGGCGTTCGCCCGGATCGCGGTCGCGGCCTACCGGGGGTGACTCCCCGGGGGGCGAGGCCGTGCAGGTGCTGCGGGGGCCGACCGTCCCCGGCTCTCTTCCCGGTTCTTCTCCTGCCGGTCCCGGAGCTCCTCCGGCGGCCGGCCCGCCACGGGGCGGCTCGCCTCGGGGTGTACGGGGTCCGGGCCGGGGTGGGCGCTGGTCTGCTCCTCGCGTCCGATACCGGGTGCCTGCCGCTTCTTCTCCATGCCGCCGTCCATGGTCCGGGCTCCTTTCCTCGACCGGTGGCGTCTACCCACTTCGGGCCACGGCACGTGCGCGGTCTGGCCGACACTGGCTTGAACAAGGATGAAGATGTTCAAAAGGGCTGATAGGAGTGGCTGCCTCTGGGTAGGCCGTGGGGGTAGGAGGACCTGAGCGGCGATGCGGAGGAGCGAAGGATGTCGAACGAGCGAGCGGGGCAGCGGGCGCGGGCGGAGGACCTCGTCGACGTGTCCCGGCTGGTCACGGCGTACTACGCCCTGCACCCGGACCCCGCCGATCCGGCCCAGCGGGTGAGCTTCGGCACCTCGGGGCACCGCGGGTCGTCCCTGGCCACCGCCTTCAACGAGGACCACATCGCCGCCACCAGCCAGGCCATCTGCGAGTACCGGGCCCGGCAGGGCGTGGGCGGGCCGCTGTTCCTCGGGGCCGACACCCACGCGCTGTCCGAACCCGCCCGGGTGACGGCGCTCGAGGTGTTCGCCGCCAACGGCGTGGACGTCCTCGTCGACACGGCGGACGGCTACACCCCGACGCCCGCCGTCTCCCACGCCATCCTCACCCACAACCGCGGCCGCACCGGCGCCCTGGCCGACGGGGTGGTCGTCACCCCCTCGCACAACCCGCCCGCCGACGGCGGGTTCAAGTACAACCCGCCCCACGGCGGCCCCGCCGGTTCGGACGCCACCGGCTGGATCCAGGACCGGGCCAACGAGATCATCGCGGGCGGATCGAAGGAGGTCCGGAGACTGCCGTACGCGCGGGCCCTCGCGGCCCCGACGACCGGGCGCTACGACTTCCTCGGGGCGTACGTCGGCGACCTGCCCTCCGTGCTCGACCTGGACGCCGTCCGCGCCGCCGGCGTGCGCATCGGGGCCGACCCGCTCGGCGGCGCGTCGGTGGCCTACTGGGGGCGCATCGCCGAGGAGCACCGCCTCGACCTGACCGTCGTGAACCCGGAGACCGACCCGACCTGGCGGTTCATGACCCTGGACTGGGACGGGAAGATCCGCATGGACTGCTCCTCCCCGTACGCCATGGCCTCGCTGATCGAGGACCGGGACCGGTTCGACGTCACGACCGGCAACGACGCCGACGCCGACCGGCACGGCATCGTGACCCCGGACGGCGGGCTGATGAACCCCAACCACTACCTCGCCACCGCCATCGACTACCTGTGCCGCCACCGCGCCGGCTGGCCGGTCTCCGCGGGCATCGGCAAGACCCTGGTGTCCTCGGGGATGATCGACCGGGTCGCCGCCGACCTGGGCCGGGAACTGGTGGAGGTCCCCGTCGGCTTCAAGTGGTTCGTCGACGGCCTGGCCGGCGGCACGATCGGCTTCGGCGGCGAGGAGTCGGCGGGGGCCTCCTTCCTGCGGCGCGACGGGGCCGTGTGGACCACCGACAAGGACGGCATCCTGCTCGCCCTGCTCGCCTCCGAGATCCTCGCGGTCACCGGGCAGAGCCCGTCCGAGCGGTACGCCGAGCTCACCGCCCGGTTCGGCGCACCGGCCTACGCCCGGATCGACGCGCCGGCCACCCGGGAGGAGAAGGCCGTCCTCGGCCGGCTGTCCCCGGAGCAGGTCACCGCGGACACCCTGGCCGGGGACCCGGTGACCGGGGTGCTCACCAGCGCACCGGGCAACGGGGCGGCGTTCGGCGGGATCAAGGTGACCACCGATCACGCCTGGTTCGCGGCCCGCCCCTCGGGCACGGAGGACGTCTACAAGATCTACGCGGAATCGTTCCGGGGCTCCGCGCACCTCGCCGAAGTCCAGGAGGCGGCGCGTTCGGTGGTCTCCGCCGCGCTGTCCTCCTGAACCGCGGGGGTTGCGGGCGCACCCCCGGGGTAGGGGCGGCCCAGGGTGTCCGAGGAGGGGGTCGCCGTGTCCGACGAAGCAGAAGCAGAGGCCGTGGTCGAGGCGGAACTGGAGCCGCACGAACCGTCCCCGGGCGAGGCCGAGGCCCGCACCCGGGTGCGGGACGAGGCCGCGGGCATGACCCACCATCAGGCGGTGGCCGCGCTGGAGCGCGTGCGGGCCGGCGTCGGCGACGTGGCCGACGCCGACCCGCCCCTGCGGGCGGCGCTGGCGGAGTGGTACCGGATCACCGAACTCCTCGCCGGCCACGGCGGCCCGTACAGCTGCGAGGCCGACCCCTACGCCCAGGGCCAGCTGACCGCCCGTCACCGGTGGGGGCCGGCCGAGGGTTGAACCCCTACGACGTCGGCGCGCGGGCGTCGATGGGCTCGTTCGCCCGCGGCGACGACTCCCTCGCGCTGGAGGCGGCGGCCGCCGTCCGCTCGGCCTCGCAGGCCATCGACCGGCTGCGCTCGCACGGTGCGGGCGGGCGCGGGCTGAGCGCGGGGGCGCTCGACGTCCTGGCCCGGCTGGGCACGGCGCCCGAAGAGGGGCTGAGCATCGGGGAGCTGGCCCGCGCGGCCGGTGTGAGTTCCCGCAACGTCACCGGGCTGGTCGACACCCTGGAACGCGACGGACTGGCGCAGCGGGTCCAGGACCCGCGGGACCGCCGCTCGGTCCGGGCCAGGATGACTCCGGCCGGTGCCGACTGGCTGGAGGCGTTCCGCCGGCCGACGCAGCGCGCGATGGCGGCCGTCTTCCAGGGCTTCGACGCCGAGGAACTCGCCCGGTTCAGGCACCTGTGCCTGCGCCTGGTCGAGAACCAGCACCGGATCGAGGAACACCTGGACCGTGCCCGGGCCGACGACCCGGCTTCCTGAACCCGCCACACCCACGCCCCAACCGCCCCGACCGCCGACGACCCCGACGACCCGGAGAACCG
The DNA here is from genome assembly GCF_042884105.1 of Streptomyces sp. NPDC058157. Taxonomy (NCBI): domain Bacteria; kingdom Bacillati; phylum Actinomycetota; class Actinomycetes; order Kitasatosporales; family Streptomycetaceae; genus Streptomyces; species Streptomyces sp. NPDC058157. The sequence goes on along the minus strand of NZ_JBHVUQ010000277.1, from coordinate 1,843 downwards.
CATGACGACCACCACACCCACCGCCCGGAACACCGTCAGGGCCTACCACGAGGCCCGGTTCGGCGGTGACGTGGCGGCGGCCGCCGCCCAGATCGGCGAAGGCTTCCGCTTCCGCAGCCCGTTCATCACCTCCGAGAGCCCCACCGGTCACCTGGACGGACTGGACGGACTCCTCGGCGTCGTCACCGGCGTCGAGCTGATCAGCGAGCTGTACGGCGAAGCCGAGGCCACCCTGGTCTACGACGTCCACACCGTCCCGGCCGTCGGCATCACCCAGCGCACCGCCGAGCACTTCCGCCTCCGCGACGGCCGGATCACGGCGATCACGCTCGTCTTCGACTCCGCACCCTGGCAGGCCATCATGGCCGCCGGTCCGGGGCGGGCCCCCGCCGGAGCGGGGGCCTTTTTCGTGCGGGCTACCAGGAGTGCCAGTGCTCCTGGTGGCGGGTGCGGTACGGCTCGATGACGGTCTCGGGGTCCCACAGCGCACGGCGTGCCTGGACGCGGAGCCGCATGCGGGCCACGCGTTCCCGGCGGTTCGCCGCCTCCTTGAGGGAAGCGGAGCGCCAGGCGCAGCAGTAGGCGTGGACCTCGAAGGCGCGGCGGATGCGCCGGGGCCGGGGGCGGCGTCCCTCCTCGGCCGCTCGGGCCTTTTCGGCGTGGGAGTAGCGCAGGCCGAAGAAGTCGACGCGGCGCCAGGGCCGTCCGCGGAGTTGCTCACGCCAGAGCGGTGAGTCGCGCTCCGCACGGCGGCGTTTGCCGTACGGCGTCTGGTGGTGGGGAACGTGGTGGGCGGTTCGTGACACGTTGGCCTCCGTAACACGCCCCAGGGCTGTCCTGGGCGCGCTACCGGAACCCGAAGGCGGTCCTCCCCCGCATCATCCGTCGTCCTCCCCCGGGCCTCAGCCGAGCTGCCCCGTCGGCCGCATCGTGATGTGGTTGATGTCCACGCCCGCGGGCTGGTTGACGGCGAACACGATCGTGTCCGCGATCTGCTCGGCGGTCATCGTGGCGGCCGTCTCGGGGGTGCCTCCGCGGGCGTGCCAGAAGGGGGTGTCCACGATGCCGGGGGCGACGACCGTGACGCCGACTCCGTCCTGGCCGACCAGGAGGCGGGTGTTCTCGGCGAGGGCGTGGGCGGCCCACTTGGTGACGGAGTAGAGGTTGCCGGGGGTGTGGCGGACGCCGGCGACCGAGCCGATGATCACGATGCGGCCCCGGGAGGCCCTCAGGTGGGGCAGGGTCTCCTGGATCAGCAGGGCGGGGCCCAGGACGTTGGTGAGGATCATGGCGCGCATGTCTTCGGGGGCGTGGGTCTCCAGGTTGCCCGGCAGGGAGAAACCGGCGTTGGCCACGACGTTGTCCAACCGGCCCCAGGTGTCCACCACCTGGCGGACGGCGGCGGCGACGTCCTCCGCTTCGCCGGCGTCGCCGGTGATCGTCAGCAGCCGCTCGCCCGCCCCCGCGGTGGCGGCGAAGGCGGCCAGCTTGCCCGCGTCGCGTCCGGTGACGGCCACGCGGTGGCCCTGCTTGAGCAGGGCGCGGGCGGTGGCGGCGCCGATTCCGGTCGAGCCGCCGGTGATCAGCGTGACGGGGTCCATGGGGGACGGCCTCCTCGGCGACGGGGTCATGGGGGGGCGGAGCGCCTGCACTCTACCCAGCGATCTTCGACGCCCGCCCCTGGTTTTCTCCGGGCCCCCGGTCGCCTATGAGACGTTCAGGTCGGTCTGCAGCAGGTGGTGGTCCGAGTGGGGGCTGGGGCGGACGAGGTGGGTGCGTGGGGTGATGCCGCGGAGGAAGACGTAGTCGAACTTGAGGTTCCAGTCGGTGGTCGCCGTACAGG
>NZ_JBHVUQ010000276.1:0-7891 GCF_042884105.1 Streptomyces sp. NPDC058157 | reverse complement strand
GTCACCTTGTCCTGCGGCATCAGGCCGCCGAGCGCCTCGTCCATGCCCACCGCGCCGGCCACCGCATCGGCCACGCGCTGGTCGTCACCGGAGAGCATCACGGCGCGGGTGACGCCGAGGGCGCGCAGGGCGGCCACGGTCCGGGCGGCCTCGGGGCGCGGGGCGTCCATCAGGCCGAGGGTGCCCAGCCAGCGGTCGCCGCGGCGGACCAGCATCGTGGTGCGGCCGGTGCGGGCGAGTTCCTCCGTGCGGTCGCGCAGGGCTGCGGGGACGGGCGGGCCCGTGAGGGTGTCGGCGTAGGAGAGGCTGCCGATGTGGACGGGCTCGCCGTCGAGTTCGGCGCTGACCCCGCGGCCGATCACGGCGCGCAGGCCGGTGGCCTCGGCAGCCGGGGCACCGGCCGGCGGGGGCGGTGCGTCCCGTACGACGGCCTGGGCCAGGGGGTGGTCGCTCAGCCGCTGGACGGCGACGGCGGTGCGCAGCAGTTCCTCGCGGCCGGCGCCGTCGGCGGGCTCGACCTCGGTGAGGCGGGGGCGGCCCTCGGTGAGGGTGCCGGTCTTGTCGAAGGCGAGGGTGCGCAGGCGGCCGAACTCCTCCAGCGGGGCGCCCCCCTTGACCAGCACTCCGCCGCGCGCGGCCCGGCCGACGGCGCTGAGGACCGCGGCGGGGGTGGCGATGGCCAGGGCGCAGGGGCTGGCGGCGACGAGGACGGCCATGGCGCGGTAGAAGCTGTCGGTGAAGGGTTCGCCGGTGAGGGCTCCGTAGCCGAGCAGGGCGGCGACCAGGGCGAGCACGCCGGGGACGAACACCTTCTGGAAGCGGTCGGTGAACCGCTGGGTGGGTGAGGTGCGCTCCTCGGCGTCCTGGACCATGCGGACGACGCGGGCGAGGGTGTTGTCGGCGGCGACGCGGGTGACGACGACCTCGAGGGAGCCGGACCCGTTGACGGTTCCGGCGTAGACGCGGTGCTCGGGGCCGGTGGCGGCGGGGGCCGCGAGGGCCCGGGCCGGGTCGGTGACGGGGGTCTTGTCGGCGGGGACGCTCTCGCCGGTGATGGGCGACTGGTCGACGCTGCTGCTTCCCGCGGCGACGAAGCCGTCGGCGGGGACGCGGGTGTGCGGGCGCACCAGGACGGTGTCGCCGACGGTCAGCTCCGCCACGGGCACCTCGGCGGTGGCGCCGGCGGCCCGCCGGACGAGGGCGGTGCGGGGGGCGAGTGCGCCGAGGGCCTCGACGGAGCGCCGGGCGCGGCCCAGGGCGTACTCCTCCAGGGCGTGGCCGGCGCTGAAGAGGACGAGGAGGACGGCGCCCTCCTCCCAGCGGCCGATGGCGGCGGCTCCGGCGGCGGCGACGAGCATCAGGAAGTCGACCTGGAAGCGGCCGCCGCGCAGGGCCGCGAAGGCCTCACGGAGGGTGAAGGCCCCGCCGAAGACGTAGGCGGCCATGAAGAGGGCCTGGGCGGCGGGGCCGCCGTGGCCGGTCAGCTGGAGGGTCAGGCCGGTGAGGTAGGCGGTGAGGGCGAGCAGGGCGCTGACCGGCTCCGCGCGCACTGCGGCCTTCTTCATCACGACGTTCATGACATCAATATATCAAGATATTGAAATGTGTCGCGTTCTAAGGTGGGCCCATGGAATCCACGCTCACCGACACCGACGCCGCCGCCGTCGCGGAGGTCATGCAGGGCCTCGCCTCGCCCGCCCGGATCCGCATCCTGGCCCGGCTGCTCGACGCGCCCTGCTCGGTCGGGGAGCTGGCCGAGGCACTCGGCCTCGGCCAGCCCACCGTCTCCAACCACCTGCGCCTGCTACGCCACCTCGACCTCGTGGCCGGCCGGCGCGACGGGCGCAGCGTGGTCTACGAGCTGCACGACGAGCACGTCACCGCACTGCTGCGGCAGGTGCTGGAGCACGTGCACCACGGGCGGGCGTAGCTCACGGCGCGCCGAAGGTGAGCGTCAGCCGCGGTGTCGCCTCGCCCGCCGCCGCCTCCGAGGACCACAGCCACAGGGCGTCGGTCCCGGCACTGGTCAGCGCCAGGCTGTAGGAACCGCCCAGTGCGCCCGCCACGGTGGCGGTGTTCAGCCCGGCGGTGTGGACCGCCGAGCCGTCCGGGATCCCGGGGAACGCGCCGAGCGCCGGGGCGCCCGTGCCGGGCCGGTTGGCGTACGTGGTCCCCGCTTCCGTCCACGCCCCGGTGACCGGGACCACCGAGACGGTGTCCGTGGTGCCGGCGCCCGCCATGGTGCTGGTCTTGACGCTGAGCGTGGCCGACTTGAGCACCTTGCCCGCCGGCGCGGCCGGCAGGGCGAAGCGGAGGTAGCTGGTGTACAGGGAGGTCCCGCGGACGGCCAGGGAGGCGGAGGTGCCGTAGTTGGCGTCCGGGGCGCCCGCGTTGGCGTAGGTGTCCTCGGCCGCGGTGACCTGGACGGTGGCGTCCGCCGGGGCGGAGGCGAGGGCGTAGTGGTTCTGCACCTGGGCCGCGGTCAGGACGGTCGGGTAGACGGCCGTCTCGTCCATCAGGCCCGCCCAGTGCTCGCTGGCGGGGCGGTCCGGCCAGCCGCCGAGCCCGTCGAAGCCGACGCGCCAGTAGCCCGTGTAGTTCTCGTGGGTGGTGACGTTCAGGGTGCCGCGCTGGACGCCGTCCACGTACAGGGTCATGCCGCCGGGGCCCTGGGTGGCGACGACGTGGTGCCACTTGTCGTCGTTGAAGGCGGCGGCGGTGGTGATGGTGCGGGTGGCGCCGGTGTAGACCCCGTAGACCAGCCGGCCGTCGTCGGTCATGTAGACGTGCTTGTCGTACTGGCTGCTGCCGTTGATCTGCCGGCTGCCGAAGCCGACGAGCTTGCCGCCGCGGGTGGTGTTCGTCCTGAACCAGGTCTCGATGCTGTACGTGGCACCCACCGTCTGGCGGCGGTCGCCGTACACGTGCGCGTCGGTGCCGTTGAAGCCGATCGCCGTGCTCGCGCCGGCCACCGCCCCCGGGCCCTGGCGCAGGGCCGGGCCGTTCTGGTCCACGCCCGCCTGGTCGCCGGTGGAGGAGTCGGCCACGTACGGCAGCACGGTGTCGTCGTAGCGCCAGTACAGCTGGGCGCCGTCCGCCCGGACCTGGTTCGCGTACGCCTCGGGCGAGGTCGGCACGGTCACGCTCGCCGGGGCGGACAGGGCGCTGGTGTTGCCCGCCGCGTCGGTGGCCGTCACCCGGTAGGTGTACGACTGGCCGGGTTGGGCGGTGGTGTCGGTCCAGGAGGCCTGCGGGCGCTTGAAGAACAGCGAGTCGGCGGTGACCGTGCCGATCGGGGTGGCCGCGCCGTTGCGGTAGATCCGGTAGGTCAGCGCGCTGTCGTCCAGGTCCAGGCTGGTGCGCCAGCGGACCTGCACCTCACCGGGCTGCACGCTCGCCGCGCTGGCCAGCGGAACCGTCGGGGCGCCCGTGTCGCCGGTGGAGGAGAAGCGCGTCAGGCTCTGCTGGGCCGCCCCGTTGACGGTGGTGAACTCGCCGCCCACCCACAGGTACTGCGCGCCGCCCGCGGAGCCGACGGTCATCACGCGCGGCCCGATGCCCTCGCCGACGCCGTCGTTGGTGTCGGGCGCCCAGCCCAGCTTGCCGACGCTGGTGGTGGGCTGCGCCAGCAGGTGGTGGCGCTGCCCGTCGGGGTACTCGCCGACGCTGGAGCAGTCGTGCGCGTGCGAGGCGCTGTAGAGCACGTTCCGGTACGGCAGCACGGCCTGGGTGGCGCCCAGGCAGGTGTCGCGCCAGCGCTGGTTGAAGTCCGAGAGGTTCAGGGCGATGCGGCCGTCGAAGACCCCGCCGCCGGTGCCCTCGTTGGCCGTGTAGAAGCCGGTGGCGTCGGTGGCGATGTCCTTGACCACCGAGTTGGTCTCGATGAAGCCCGGGTAGCCCTTGGTGAGGGCGCCGGTGGCGGAGTCGACGACGGCCAGGGCGTGCGTGTTCGTCCCGTTGACGGTGAAGAAGTCGCCGCCGAGCAGCACGTTCCTGCCGTCCGGGGTGACCTCGACGGCGCGGCCCGGCTCGTCCGCGTTCGCCGTGAAGGGGCGCAGCGCGCCGTCTCCCGCGGCCACGGCGGCGAAGCGCTGCCTGGGCTGGCCGCTGACGGTGAGGAAGTCGCCGCCCGCGTACACGGTGTCGCCGGTGACGGCGATGGCCCGTACGGTGGCCGCGAAGGCGGGGCGGAAGGACGGCTTCACGGTGCAGGTGGCCACGTCGATGGCGGCCATGCTGGAGACCGGGGTGCCGTTGACGGCGCCGAAGTAGCCGCCCGCGTAGAGGGTCTTCTTGTCCGGCGACAGGGTGAGCGCGCGGACGGTGGCGGTGCCGCTGCCGATGGTGAAGGACAGGGTGCAGGAGGTCGGGGCGCCGGTCGCCGCGTCGAGGGCGGCGAAGTTCACCGCCGACTGCTCGCCGCCCGCGCCGCCCGCGGGCGGGCGGACGGCGGAGAAGGTCCCGCCGACGAAGACGGTGCCCCCGGCCTCGGCGAGGGCCCAGACGATGCCGTTGGGCTGCCAGGTGGGCAGCGCGTCGGCGGTGAAGGCCACGGGCGGGGTGACGGCCGCGGCCTGCGGGACGAGCCCGAGCCCCACGACCGCCCCGGTGCCCGCCAGGGTCAGGGCGAGAGCGGCTGCCTGCCCTCTGGATCTGCGCATGAACCCCCCAGTTCGGTGTGTCCGTTGTCCGTAAGGGCGCACCCTAGGTCGAATTCCCGTGCCGGTCACCAGACTTGACCCATCGCATGCCGAACGGCGGCCCGGCCGGGGCGCTCAGCCCGCGGGCAGCGCCCGGCACAGCAGGGACGCCGGGGAGGGGCGGAAGCCGACGCGGCCGGTGAAGGCGATGCCCGCCGCGTACTCGGTGGGCAGGCACTGGCCCTTGTAGTGGCCCGAGGCGAAGTCCGCGCCCGGGTTCCCGGCCGGGCGGGCGTCGCCCCGGTCGAACCAGACCGTGCGGCCGGCTCCGGCGAGGGGGATCCGGGCCGGGGCGCACAGGGCCGCCGAGACCCGGTCGCCGCGCAGGCTGTACCCGGTGAGGAACTGCCCGGCCGGGCACTGGAGCTTGGTGTAGCCGCCCGCCCAGTCCCCGCCCGCCGGGACGTACCTCTCGTCGCGGACCACGGTCTGGCCGCCGCCCGGGGCACGCAGGTCGGAGGTGGAGCACAGCCCGCGCCCGCCGGTGTGGCTCAGGCCCGCCAGGCGGGCGCCGTCGGGGCAGACGGCCTTGCGGGCGCCGCTGTCCCAGTCCCCGGCGGCGCGGGTGAGCAGGGAGGCGTTCTGGTCCCGGTGGTCGGTGCTGAGCTGGTACCAGGCGGGGGTGGGCGGGACCGGTCCGGTGCGGCCCCCGGCCGTGGTGAGCGCGGTGAAGGGGGCGGTGCGCCAGTCGCCGGCGTCGAGGACCCCCGAGCGCCGGCCGGCGCCGTCGTAGCGGAGCATCGCCCAGCTGTCGCCGCCGGGGGCGCCCTGTGCGGTGGTGCTCCAGCCGACGAGGGGCCAGTAGGCGAAGTCGGCGTCGGAGGCGGCCAGGTAGCCGGTCATGTTCCGGAACCAGGCGCGCGGGGCGGCGCCGGTCTCGTCGGCGCCGATGCCGAACTCGCTGATCCACACCGGGGCGGTGAAGTGCGTGCCGCTCTCGGCGGAGACGAAGAACGCCTGGTCGTAGAGGGCCTGTTCGAGCTCGGACCGGCTCATGTCCTGGTAGCGGGGGTCGTGGGTCTCGCCGAGGCCGGTGGCTCCGCTGTGGTGGGGGCCGGTGTAGCCGTAGAAGTGGGCCGAGTAGACCAGCTTGTTCGAGACGACCAGGGTGTGGGAGAGGGTGCGGACGGGGGTGAGGGTGGGGCGGCCGTGCGGGAGGCCGTCGGCGGGGATGCCCGTCCAGTTGATGCCCTCGACGACGATGAGCAGGTCCGGGTTGGCCTCCGTCAGGATCCGGTCGGCGGCCTCCTCGGAGGCGGCCTGCCAGTCGTGGCCGTCGCCCAGGCCCCAGTTGGGGTCGTCCCAGGTGTCGCGGCGGACCTCGTTGTACAGGTCGGCCCCGACCACGCGGGGGTTGTCGCGGTAGCGGCGGGCGAGGAAGACCCAGTCGTCGGCCCACTGGGCGGTGGAACGGGTGCTGTTCCAGCGCTCGTTGCCGTCGAGGCCGCAGCACCAGCGGGTGGTTCCGGTGTGGTTGTTGAGGATGACGGCGAATCCCGCGTCGGTGAGGGCGGAGACGACGGCGTCGTAGACCTGGAGCGGGGTGCGGCCGCGCAGTGCCGGGTTGGCGGCGACGGCGGCGTCCGGGACGGGGGCGGTGGTGTGCAGCATCTCGTTGGAGAAGGGCAGCCGGACGCTGTTCAGCCCGAGGGCGCGGAAGTCGGCGAGCAGGGCGGGCAGGGGCACCCGGTCCAGGCCGAGGGGGATGCCGTGGGAGTCCTGGCCCGCGTGGTGGTTCGCGGGGTCGGCGACGTCCCCGGAGCCGTTCCAGGAGCCCTGGGCGCCGTCCCAGTTGCCGGAGCGCAGGCGGAAGCGGTTGCCCTGGGCGTCGACGATGTGGCGGCCCCGGGTGGAGAGCGGGGGCGTCCACGGCGCGGGGTCGGCGGCGGCCTGCCGGGCGGGCGGTGCGGCCGGTGCGGCGGCCAGGGCGGGGGCGGCTGCCAGGGCGGGGGCGGTGGCCGGCAGGACCGCGCCGCCCGCCAGGAGCAGCACGCCCAGCAGCACCCGTACGAGGCTTCTCATCTGGCTCCCACCCGCTCCGGCCACCCCGTCCGGGCGGCTGCGGCGGACAAGTTACCGGCCGGTCGCCCCGGAGGGAAGGCACGGGCGCACCCCGGTACCGGGCGTCAACCGGGCGGGCCCGCGCGCCCCCTCCCCCTGGGTGACCCCCGGCAAAACGGCCCCGGCCGGGGCCGGACCGCTCTACGGTGCCCTGAGGGTTCGGGCCGATGGACCGGAGGGTGGGGCGGATGGACGAGGAAGAGGACATGCGGCTGGCGGGGATCACCCCGGAGATCTCCCGCCGCACACTGGCGATGCTCCGGGGGCTCGCCGGGCTGGAGCCGCCGGAGCGGGTGCCGGAGGACGCGATGGCCGTGGCCGACGCGATCCTCGCCGAGCACGGCACGGACGGGCTGCGGGTGCTCGTGATGACCCTGGCGGCCTGGGCGACGGCACAGATCGAGAACGTCGCCGAGCTCAGCGGACGCAGCCACGAGGCGGTGCTCGACGCGATGGAGCTGGCCTGCCTGGAGGCCAACGCCGACGACTAGAGGCGCCTGGCAGCGCGGCGGCCGCTCGATGCCCGGGAACGCCGGCGGGCGGCCGTCCGTGCGCGGTGTGACGCGTTCCGGCCCGGGTCGGCGACACTGGGGGGACCAGAAGGTTGCGGGGGGTCCTGAACGGAGGCCGTCGTGAGCACACCTTCCCCCATCCGGATCGCCGCCGTACTGTCCGCCGAACACCGCGGCCGGCTGATGTCGTACGCACGTGAGGTCAATTTCCCCGAGGGCACCCGGATCTTCGACGAGGGCGGCCGGGCGGAGGCCTTCTGGATCGTGCGCTCCGGTACGGTGACCCTGGAGGTCCCGCTCCCCTCCGGCGGGCACCGGGGCGCCGCGCCCGTCGAGAGCCTCGGACCCGGAGAGCTCGTCGGCTGGTCCTGGCTGTTCCCGCCCTACACCTGGCAGCTGAGCGCCGAGGCCATGACCCCGGTACGGGCCTACGAGTTCGACGGGGCGGCCGTGCGGATGCTGATGGACGCCGACCCGGCCTTCGGCTCGGCCATCGGCCACTGGGTCGGGCGGATCCTCGCGGTCCGGCTCCAGCAGACCCGCACCCGCCTCCTGGACCTCTACGCCCCCCGCCCCGACGCCGCCTGCACCCGGGAGTGGAACCCGGTGACGGTCACC
>NZ_JBHVUQ010000275.1:4043-7911 GCF_042884105.1 Streptomyces sp. NPDC058157 | reverse complement strand
GGGCGGAGCAGGACGGCACCGCACCCACCCGTCGCCCCTCGTGGGCCAGGGGCGACGACGAGCGCCCCGAAGGCGGTCAGCGGGACCCGCGCCGCCCCGCCGGGCACGACACCGACGAGGAGGCGGACGGCCCGGAGCCGGACGCCGGGCGGCAGCGCCAGGGAGAGCGCGACGAGCCCCCCGCCCGGCGGAAGGACACGGCGGCCGGCCGGGCGGCCACGCCGCACGCCGCCCCCGCGCCGGCGCGTCCGCACGACCCCGAGCGCACCAGCGAGTTCGTCGCGCTCAAGGACCCCGACGCCGCCCGGCCGAAGCCGAAGCCCGCCCCCACGGCCCAGCCGTCGCCGCCGGTCGTGGAGCCCACCCGGGAGACCCCCCTCCCGGCCCTCGACCTGCTCGCCGAGCTCACCAACACCCCTCCCCCGCCGGAGACCCCGACCCGTACCCTCACGCGCCGCGTCAAGGTGTGGACCCCGATCGTCCTGCTGCTCGGCGCCGCCGTCGCGGGCGGCCAGATGCTGCGCCCGCTCCCGGCCCCGCAGCTCGTCGCCGCCCAGGACTCCGTCACCCTGGACGGCACGACGTCCCTCCCCTGGCCGGCCACGGGGCAGGGAGCCGTCCGCATCTCCGGCTCCGGCGACATCGCCACGTTCGGCGAGCAGAAGCCGGTGCCGACGGCCAGCGTGGCCAAGGTGATGACGGCGTACGTCATCCTCAAGAACCACCCGCTGCGCAAGAACGAGCGGGGTCCCGAGATCGAGATCGATGCCAAGGCGGTGGCCGAAGGCAAGTTCGATCACGAGTCGAAGGTGGAAGCGCTCACCGCCGGGACGAAGTTCAGCCAGCAGGACATGCTCAAGATGATGATGGTCCCCTCCGGCAACAACGTCGCCCGCCTGCTCGCCCGTTGGGACACCGGCAACGACGAGGCGGCCTTCGTCGCGAAGATGAACGCGGCGGCGAAGGAGCTCGGGATGGGGAACACCACCTACACGGATCCGAGCGGCCTGGAGGCCTCCACCGTCAGTACGGCCGTCGACCAGCTCAAGCTCGCCGAAGCGGTGATGAAGGAGGAGGCGTTCCGCGCGGTCGTGGCGCTGCCCAGCGCCCCCATCGAGGGGCTGCCCGATCCGCTCATCAACAACAACACCCTGCTGAGCAACCGCGGCCTGAGCGTCACCGGCATCAAGACGGGGTCCAGCACCCCGGCCGGCGGCACCCTGATGTGGGCCGCGTACAAGTCGGTGGGCGACGAGACCCCGCTGATCCTCGGCACGCTGATGGACCAGCACGCGCCGCCTCCGGACCCCGATGCCGTCAACAGCCTCAAGCTGGTGCTGGCGAACAGCGGCAAGGTCATCGAGGCCGTCCGGAAGGCCATCGCCTCCACCCCCGTGATCCACCAGGGGCAGACGGTCGGCCACGTCTCCGACGGGCTCGGCGGGCGGACCCCGCTGGTCGCGACGAAGGACCTCTCGGTGATCGGCGTGCCGGGCCAGCAGCTGCGGCTCACGCTCGGCACGGCGGGCGGCAAGTCGGTGCCGCACGAGGCGAAGGAGGGCACCGAGGTGGGTGTGCTGACCGTGGGCGAGGGTCCGGGCGCGAAGACCGTCCCGGTCGTGGTGGGCAAGCGGCTCGCGGAGCCCTCGTTCGGCACCCGGGTGACGCGGCTCTCCTGACGAAGGGAACGATGGACATGGCAGAGGATTCACGCACCTACGAGCTGTGGCTGCTGAGGGTCATGGACAAGCGCGCGCCGGCGCCGTTGATGGATGCCGCACTGGCCCGGCTGGGCGCCACGCACGAGGAGATGGAGCGGGCGGACGCCCGGTACCACGAGCTGACGGGGACGTTCAAGGGCCGGTTGGCCGCCGAACTGGAGCTGCTGAGCGGGGCACGGATCGAAGGGAGCCGGACGAAGCGCGGGGATCTGGTGGTCGACCGGCACCGGTTCGCCTCCTGGCCGGACTTCGAGTACGAGTTCGAGTACGACCCTGATGGTGACGGGTGGTACATGGAACGGTCCGAGTTCGTGCGGGCCCCCGGATCGACGACCCCGCAGGGGCCGCCGGTGCCATGGGCCTGGCTGAAGGAGGAGACGCTCCCGCAGTACGAAGTCCTGCGGGAGATCGACCACTGGGGCCTCTACCACTCCTTCGCCGTCCGCGACGCCGCGGGAGAGTACCTGTTCGTCAGCTTCATCGCCGACCTGCTCCAGGAGGTCGCCCTGCTGGAGGTACTGGACGGCGAGCCCGTCGAGCGCGACGGCGGGTCGTGACGCCGCCTACGGGGTCGCGATGACCAGCAGGGTCCGCGCCGGGGCGGTGCGCCCCGCCAGGCCGCAGCGGTGGGGGACGTCGCCGCGGTGGTGGGCACTCTGGCCCGCGCGGAGGGTCAGGGGGGCCTCGCCGCGGACCTCCAGGGCGATCTCGCCCTCCAGGACGTAGAGGAAGTCCTCGCCCGGGTGCTCGAACCAGCCCCGCTCGCCCTGTCCGGGCTCGAAGTGGTGCTCGTACGCCTCCATCAGGCCACTGCTGCCGCCCGGGATGAGGACCCGGGCCACCTGGCCGGCGGCCTCGGAGACGCGGATGACCTGGGGGTCGCTCTGATGACTGATCACGCCCGGGCGCTCCGGGGGCCGCAGGAAGGTGCCGGGGGCGACCTCCAGGGCCTCGGCGATGCGGTAGATCGAGCTGAGGCTCGGGGTGGCCAGGCCGCGTTCCAGCTGGCTGAGGAAGGGCTGCGAGAGCCCTGAGCGGGTGGCCAGCACGGCCATGGAGACGCGGCGTGCCGTGCGGCAGTCGCGGATCGCCTGGCCGACCTCGATCGCTTCGGGCGTGGGTTCGGTTCGGGGTCGGGACACGCTGGTGAACGTACCCCATCGGTTTCGGGGCCCCGGGTGGCGGCCGGAGGTTTCGTACTCCTGCAACAGCCCGTTCATAAGCGTGGTCAATTATTGACCTCACTTATGGACGACCTGTCGAGGAGTACGACCGTGCACGCCACCCCCTCCCCCGCCGGCCGGGCCGGCCCCGCCCTGGCCGCGGCCTGCGCCGTGCTCGCGCTCTGGTCGCTGGCCGCCTGGTCCGGTGCGGTGGCTCCGGGGCTGCTGCCCGGCCCGGCCGCCACCGCGGCGGCGCTGGCCGACGGCGTCCGCAGCGGGGTCCTCTTCTCCGACCTCGGCGCGAGCCTCGCCCGCGCCGGACAGGGCTTCGCGCTGGGCGCGGTGGCCGGCGGTGCGCTCGGGTTCGCCACCGGGTACCTGCCGAGGCTGTCGGCGGCCGTCACCCCGGTGGTCTCCTTCCTGCGCCCGATCCCCGCCATCGCCCTCGTGCCCCTGGCCACGGCCTGGTTCGGGATCGGCGAGAGCGCCAAACGGCTGCTGATCGCGTACGCCGTCGCCCTCGCGGTCTGGCTCTACGTCCACGACGGGGTCTCCCGCGTGCCGGTCTCGCACCTGCGGGCCGCCCGCACGCTCGGGGCGCCGCTGCACCGCCGGTTCACCGAGGTGCTGCTGCCCGCCGCGGCCCCGGCGCTGCTGGCCGCGCTGCGCTACGGGGCCTCGGTGGCCCTGCTGGCCCTGGTCGCCGCCGAACTGGGCGGCGCCGACAGCGGGCTGGCCTACCGGCTCCAGGTGGACGGCCAGTTCCTGCGGGTGGACCGGATGTTCGCGGGGCTGATCGTCCTCGGGCTGCTCGGCGTGGCGGCCGACCTCGTACTGGCCGCCGTCGGGCGCCGCTTCGTGCACTGGAGCGCGTCATGAGCCTCGAAGTGCGCCTGGAGGGGCTGTCGGTGGGGTACGGGTCCGCCGCGCCGGTACTGGAGCCGACGGACCTGGTGTTCCCGGCGGGCTCGTTCACCGCGCTGC
>NZ_JBHVUQ010000275.1:0-4033 GCF_042884105.1 Streptomyces sp. NPDC058157 | reverse complement strand
CCCAGAGCTCTACTCACATACATTCGTCGCCCGCGTCATCTGTGAATAAGAGACAGAGGCTCGGCCGCGCCGGTCAGGGCTACGTGCTGGGCGCGGTGGCCGGCTTCGTACGGCCGACGGCGGGGCGGGTGACGGCCGGTGCGGTACCGGTGCGGGAGCCGGGGCCCGAGCGGGGCGTGGTCTTCCAGCACTACGCGCTCTTCCCGTGGCGCACGGCCCTCGGAAACGTCGAGTTCGCGCTGAAGCGGCTGCCGCTGTCGCGGGCGGAGCGCCGCGAGCGGGCGCTGGCCGCACTGGAGGAGGTCGGCCTCGCGGACGGCGCGCGCAAGTACCCGGCCCAGCTGTCGGGCGGCATGCAGCAGCGGGTCGCGCTGGCCCGCGCACTGGCCGCGGAGCCGGAAGTCCTGCTGATGGACGAGCCGTTCGGGGCGCTCGACGCCCTGACCCGGAGCCGGATGCAGGAGCTGCTGCGGGAGCTGTGGCGGCGCAGGGGCACGACGGTGCTGTTCGTGACGCACGACATCGACGAGGCCCTGGCCCTGGCCGGGCGGGTGGTGGTGCTCGGCGGCTCGCCGGGGCGCGTCCTGGCCGACCACCCGGTCCCGCCGGGGCCCGTGGACCCGTCCCTGCGGACCCTGATCGCCGAGCACCTCACCACACCCTGATCCACACGCTGATCCACCACACCCTGATCCACCACGCCCCGACCCGCCACACCCCACCCCCGAGCGACCGGCGGTCCACGACGGCCGGCGTCCGCACTCCCGGAAGGAACCCCACCCATGCCCAGACCCCGCGCGGCCGCCGCCGTGCTGCTCGCCGCAGTCCTGTCCCTCTTCGCCACCGCCTGCGGAAGCGGCGACGGCGGCGCGGGCTCCGGCGGGCGGCACCGCGTCACCATCGCCGGGAGCGACCAGCTCGGCGGGGCGCCCGTGTACCTCGCGCAGGAGCGGGGGCTGTGGGCCGCCGACGGGGTCGACGCCACCTTGACCACCCTGCCGACCGGGCGTGACGCGCTGAACGCCGTGCTCGGCGGGCAGGCCGGGTTCGGGGTGGTCGGCGACCTCCCCGCCGTGACGGCCGCGCTCGGCGGCCGGGACGTGCGGATCGTCGCCGAGCTGTCCCGCTTCACGGACTGGCGGCTGCTCACCCGCACCGACCACGGGGTGACCGGCTTCGCGGCGCTCAAGGGGCACAAGGTCGGGGTCCCGCAGGGCACCAACGTCGAGTACGCCCTGAGCCGGATGCTCGCCTCCGCCCAGCTGACGGCCGGCGACGTGACGGTGGTCAACCTGGCCCCGAACCAGGTGCCCGCCGCCCTCGCCCGAGGTGACATCGACGCCGGGGTGACCTTCCCCAGCTTCTACGAGGCCGCCCGCACCGCCCTCGGCGAGCGCTACGCCGAACTCCCCTTCACCGGCTACACCGCGCGCACCCTCCTCGTCGCCGGCCCCGGCGCGGACGACGCGGCGGCCACCGCCGTCCTGCGCACGGTGCTGCGCGCCCGGCAGGCCGGCGAGGCCGACCCGGCCGCCGCCCGCAAGGCGGTCGTGGCGCAGGCCAAGGGAGCGCTCCAGCCCGGCTACGTCGAGGCCTTCCAGCCCCGTTACACCTACGGCCCGGGCCTGAGCCCCGAGCTCCTGGCGCAGCTGGCCGACGAGGCCGCCTGGGCCAAGGCCGCCCAGTCCCTTCCGGGCCCCGCCGACCGGGAGTCCCTGCGCGCGCGGCTGCGCCCCGCCCCGCTCCGGGCCGCGGACCCCGCGGCCGTCACCCTCACCGACTGACCCCAGACCACCCGCACCCTCGAACACAGAAGGACAGGACGCACCATGACCGTCGACCAGAACACCCTCCGCCGCCGGGGCACCGGCCTGCGCGCCCACGACCCCGAGCGGAGCTACGGCGGCTACACCCTCTACACCCCGATCGCCGGGGACGGCCGGATCCACCTCGTCGACATCGAGGGCAAGCCCGCGCACACCTGGAACTCCCCGCACCCGCCCGGCCGTCAGGCCCAGCTGCTGCCGAACGGGAACCTCTTCTACGCGGCCAAGGACACCTCGGGCCCGACCCTCTTCCCCATCTGGGACGTCTACCACGGAGGCATCTTCCAGGAACTGGCCCCCGACTCGACGGTGCTGCGCGAGGTCCGCCACCCCTTCCACCACCACGACGCGTCGGTCCTGCGCAACGGGAACCTGCTGATCACCACCGTCGAGCCGCTCGACCCGGCCGACGCCGCCCGGATCCGCGGCGGCATCCCCGGCTCGGAGGCGCCGGGCGGGGTGGTCTACGGGGACGTGGTGTACGAGCTGACCTGGGAGGGCGAGACCGTCTGGCGCTGGGCGGCGATCGACCACCTGGACCCCGAGGAGGTGCCGCTGAACCGGCACTTCGCCCGTGAGCACTGGCCCATGGCCAACACCGTCAACGAACTGGCCGACGGCGGGATCGTGGTGGGCTTCCGCAGCGCCTCGACGGCCGTGGCCGTGGACCGCGCCGACGGCTCGGTCCGCTGGACGATCGGCCCCGACGTGCTGGCGCAGCAGCACCACCCGCACGAGCTGCCGGGCGGGAACATCCTCGTGTTCGACAACGGGACGTATCGGGACACGACTTCGGTGCCGTACTCGCGGGTGCTGGAGCTGGATCCGGCCACGGGCGAGCAGGTCTGGTCGTACGAGGACAACCCGCCGCAGAACTTCTACAGCCCGTACATGTCGAGCGCGCAGCGACTGCCGAACGGGAACACGTTCATCGCGGAGGGCTCCTTCGGCCGCCTCTTCGAGGTGACCCCGGAAGGGGACGTGGTCTGGGAGTTCGTCGTCCCGGAGTTCGGTTCCTTCAGTGCGGGGACGGGCCTGGAGTCCTCGCGCGGCGCGCAGAACTCGGTGTTCCGCGCCTACCGTTACGCCGCCGAGCAGCTTCCCTGGCTCTGACGGCCCCGGGTTCGGGGCGGGGCGTCCACCGGCGGGATCCGGCCACCCGGGTCCCGCCGGGCGGCCGGCCGCGTCCCCGAGGGGGGTGCCGGCGGCCAGGCGGGGGTGGCCGGAAGCAGACCAGGCCGGATGAACGAGACCTTACGGGCTGGTAACTTGCGCGAGTTGATCAAGGCCGGAGCGCGGCTCCCTCCCGGTGCCGCGCCCTCCGGTCCGAGCCACCCCCCTCACCTAGGAACCACATTGGCACGCACCGTCCGCACGACGGCCCTCTCGCTCGCGCTCCCCTTCGCCCTGCTCCCGGCCGTCCCGGCCTACGCCGACTCCTCCCCCACCCCGCACCTGGACTCCGTCGAGCAGGCCGTGCGCCTGTCCTCGCCCGGCCTGGAGGGCTCGGTCTGGGAGCGCACCTCGGGCAACCGCCTCGGCGCCTCCGCTCCGGGCGGCTCCGACTGGCTGCTCCAGACGCCCGGCTGCTGGGGCGACCCCTCCTGCGCCGACCGCCCGGGGACGCGCCGGCTGCTGGACAAGATGCGCGAGGACATCGGCAGGGCCAAGCAGAGCGTGGACATATCCACGCTGGCGCCCTTCCCCAACGGGGCCTTCCAGGACGCGATCGTGGCGGGGCTGAAGGAGTCGGTGCGGCAGGGCAACCACCTCCAGGTGCGCGTCCTGGTCGGCGCCGCGCCGGTCTACCACGCCAACGTCATCCCGTCCTCCTACCGCGACGAGCTGATCGGCAAGCTGGGTCCGGCGGCCGCGGACGTCACCCTCAACGTGGCGTCGATGACGACCTCGAAGACCGGTTTCTCCTGGAACCACTCCAAGCTGGTCGTGGTCGACGGCGGGACGGTCATCACCGGCGGCATCAACAGCTGGAAGGACGACTACCTCGACACCGCGCACCCGGTGAACGACGTGGACCTGGCGCTGTCGGGCCCGGCGGCGGGCTCCGCCGGCCGTTACCTCGACACCCTGTGGGACTGGACCTGCCGCAACAAGAGCAGCTGGTCCACGGTCTGGTTCGCCTCCTCGAACGACGCCGGCTGCATGCCCACCCTCCCCCGGCCCGCCGCCCCGGCCGGCGGCGGCGA
>NZ_JBHVUQ010000274.1:0-8029 GCF_042884105.1 Streptomyces sp. NPDC058157 | reverse complement strand
GCCCGCCCCTCCCCGTACTCCCGCCGGCTACGCGCCCTTGAACTCCTGGCGCTGGCGGCCGAGCCCCGTGATCTCCAGCTCCACGACGTCACCGGCCCGCAGGTACGGCTTCGGCTCCGGCTGGCCCATGGCCACGCCCGCCGGGGTGCCCGTGACGATCACGTCACCGGGGTGGAGCGTCATGAACTGGCTCAGGTAGTGCACGACCTCGCCCACCGGGAAGATCTGGTCCGAGGTGTTGCCGTCCTGCTTGAGCTCGCCGTTGACCCACAGCTTCACGTCCAGGACCTGCGGGTCCGGGATCTCGTCGGCGGTGACCAGCCAGGGGCCGAGCGGGGTGAACGTCTCGCAGTTCTTGCCCTTGTCCCAGGTGCCGCCGCGCTCGATCTGGAACTCGCGCTCCGACACGTCGTTGACCAGGACGTAGCCGCCGACGTGCGCGAGGCCCTCCTCGGCGGAGCCCAGGTAGCGGGCGGTGCTGCCGATGACGACGCCGAGCTCGGCCTCCCAGTCGGTCTTCACGCTGCCGCGCGGGATGAGCACGGTGTCGTCCGGGCCGCCCACGGTGTCCGCGGCCTTCAGGAACAGGATCGGCTCGGCCGGCGGCTCCGCGCCGATCTCGGCCGCGTGCCCGAAGTAGTTCAGGCCGATGCCCACGACCTTGCCGATCCGGCCGACCGGGGAGCCGACGCGCAGCCCCTCCGCGTCGAGGACCGGGAGCTCACCGGCCGCGGCGGCGTCCCGTACGCGGGACAGCACGGAGTCGTCGGCCAGCAGGGCCCCGTCCACATCCGTGATCAGGCCGGACAGATCCCGAAGGGTCCCGTCCTGGTCGAGCAGCGCGGGACGCTCCGACCCAGCGGGTCCGACACGCAGCAGCTTCATGGGCATTCTCCCGTGGTCGTGGGTGGTCGGCCCGCGGGCATGCCAGAGGCGCCCGAGGGCCGGCCGATGGGTTGCGGCCATCGGAGGATTGGCTGATCCTCCAAGATGTCCGACCAATCCGCAAGACCCTGTTCACAGACTGGAACGCACCGCTCCACCGACGACCGCGCCGCCCGCCCCGGCGGCGGTCCGCCGCTGGAGCCAGGCCCGCTCGGCGACCGACCAGGTCGTGGTGGTCAGCAGGTACAGCCCGGCGGCCAGCGGCACGACGGCCGCCGTGACCAGCGTCCCGAACGAGAGCAGGGGCAGGACGCCGCCCAGCTTGCGCATCGCGGCCAGCTGCTCGGCACTCGGCGCCGCCGCCCCGCCGGCCCCCTTCAGCCGGGAGGGCGGCACGGGCACCACGACCGGCGCGGCCGCGGCGGCCCGCCGCCCCCGCACCGCGCTCCACGCGGCCACCCCCGCGATCGCGGCGAACAGCCCGAGGAACACCAGCCCCTGCGGCCCGAACGCACCGCCCGCCTCCAGCGCCCCCGACCACCGGGCCCCGAGGGGCGCGGCGAACAGCCGGTGCCCCAGCAGCTCACCGCCGGAGGAGAAGGACCGGTACATCAGGTAGAACACCGGCAGCTGCAGCAGCACCGGCAGGCACCCCGCCACCGGGGTCGCCGCACGGGACGCGGCACGGGACAGCGGGAACAGGGCGAGCCGTACGAGCAGGGTGAACAGCACGATCGCGGCAGCGGTCGCGGACTCGGCCAGCACCGGCTCCAGGAGCCGGCCCAGCTCGGCAACGAGATGAGTGAAAACGGACACGGGGGCCCTCCGAGGGGTCTCGTCGAACGTCGAAAAGGTGCATTTCGGCGCGACGACCCACGAGGGGCGACACAGCGATCAGTCAGCGGAAGAAGCTGAGGAAGCAGAAGGCAGCGGACACTGCGCGCCCCTACGCGGCCGTCAGGACCAGACGGCCGGGCGCCCGGGGCCGCGACCGGCCCGAAGCGTCGGGATCGCGCTGCGGCAGGAACGCCGTGCGCTGCTCGCGATCACGGATCGCGGTACGTATGCGGTGCGGCGGAACGGACCGGACGAGACACGCCGCCGCCAGCACGGCCGCGCCCACGGCGACCGCCGCGGCCAGCGCGACCACCCCGGCCGCCAGCCCGCCCTCCCCGGACAGGAGTGCCAGCACCCCGCCGAGCAGCAGGAGCGCGACGAGCATCCGGGCGGCCCGGGAGCCCTCGTGGAACAGGAAGGAGGACACGCTGAACCGCCGAACCTCACGACGCCCCACGCGAACCACCCCCCACCTCACCAGAACTCACGATCGACACCTGCCCCCACCCTAACGGGTCGCACCGACAACGTTCCTGAGGGTCCCCCAGACCACCAGCCGGTACTTGGAGGTGTACTCCGGCGTGCAGGTCGTCAGCGTGATGTAGGACCCGGCGCTCTCGTACCCGTACCCCGCCTTGACCGAGCTCCGCGGCACGGGCGCGATCACCCCCACGTCCCCCGGGCTCGTCTCCGCCAGCACCTTCCCCACCACGTACGTGTACCGCCGCCCCCGCAGGTCGACGAAGACCTCGTCCCCCTCCCGCAGCCGGTTCAGGTACCGGAACGGCTCCCCGTGCGTGTTCCGGTGCCCGGCCAGCGCGAAGTTCCCCTCCGCCCCCGGCTGCGCCGTCCCCGGGTAGTGCCCCACGTACCCCTTGTCCAGCACGGCCCGCCGGTCGACCCCCTCCGCGACGGGCACGTTCAGCCCGAGCCGGGGGATCCGCAACACCCCGTACGCCTCGTCCCGCGCCGGCCCGGCCGCCACCGCCCCGGGCCTGCGGCCCCCCACCGAAGCCCCGGACCCCCCAGACCCGGACCCCCCGGCAGCCCCCTGCCCCGCACCCCCGCTCAAGCCCCCCTCGCCCACCCCTGGAGCCTCCCCGCCACCCCCGGACACCCCCTCACCAACCACCCCGCCCCCCACCTCTCCCCCTACTTCCCCTTCCCCCTCTCCCTCCCCCTCTCTCCCATCCGCCCACCCCCTCTCCAGGGCCCGGACCTGCGCCTGGGCCCCGGCCACGGCCTGCCGATTGGTCCACCACACCTGGTGCACCACCAGCAGGGCCACCACCACCCCCACCGTGGTGATCACCTCGGCACCCACCCACAACAACCGCGCGAACCCGGCCCGCCCCGCCCGCCGGCCGCGCCCCTGCACCACCACACGCACCCGATCCCGCACGGCCGGCACCCTAAGACTTCCCCCCTCAACTGACCAGCGGCAGTACGGTGTGAACCATGCGCCCCGACACGCCTGCAGAGCACATCGCCGAAGCCGAGCGCCTCATCCGCACGGCGACCCGCTACCCCGAGGACCAGGAACCCCTCCTCCTCCAGGCCGCGGCCCACCTCGAACTGGGCGACGCCCGGGACCGCGCGAGCGCCCTCTACGACCGCCTCCTCTCGGCCTCGCCCGCCAACCCCCACCTGATCAAGGCCCGCCAGGCCGCGAACCTGTGGGAGTACGGCCACGAGGCCGAGGCCCGCGCCCTGATCTCCGGCATCCGCGCCGCCGCGCCCACGGACCCGGCGCCCTGGGAGGTCATCGCGGAAGCCCTGGAAGCCCACGACGAGCTCGAAGCCTCCCACGAGTGCTTCACCGAGGCGGCGACCCTCCTGACCTCGGAGGACACCCCCCTCACCCAGGCCACGACGGCGCTCCTGACGGGCCGCCACCGCGTCCGCCGGCTCCTCGCGCTCCCCCACGACGACTGGGACATGGTCGCCGACACCCGCCACATCGGCCCGATCCCGCTGGACGAACTCCACGACCCCAAGCGCATCTGGGCCCTGGGCTCCGACGACCCGGCGGAGCTCCGCGCCGAGATCGCCCGCCTGCGCGCCGAACTCGGCGACCGCCGCGCCGCCCTCTCGCGCCCCTTCCCGGTGGCCATCCTCCACTGGCCCGCCCGCGAACTGGCCGAGCTCCTGACCAGCTACCCCACCCTCGCGGCGGAGTACCCCACCCACGAGGCCCACCTGGCGAAGGTCGAGTCCTCCCTCCGCGCCCTGGCCGCCTCGGGCACCACGAACCTCGGCATCGTCACCGCCAGCGTCCCCTCGTACGAGGCCTTCGCCGCCTCGGAGAAGTCCTCCCCGGCCTCCCCGTCCCTCCTGGCGGAATACGCCACCACCCTGGCCGCCCGAGGCAAGGCCACCCCCTGGCCCCCCACCCCCACGTCCCCCTGCTGGTGCACGTCGGGCAAGCCGTACGCGGAGTGCCACGGAGTGACCGCCCCCTGACCCCGCCAACCCCGTACCGCTGAAGGACGGTCAGCCCGACCCGCGCATCGAGGCGCGTATCGTGGCGCGTTCGGTGCGACGGGCGGCCACCGCCCGGATCACCCGCGCCGCCGCCTCGTCGACACCCTCGTGCTCCCATACCCGCAGGACGAGCCAACCGGCATCGGCGAAGCGGGCGTCGGTGTCGAGATCCCGGCGACGGTTCCCCTCGATCTTCGCGCGCCAGAAGTCCGAGTTGTTCTTCGGCCACGTGGCGTGGAGAGGGCATCCGTGCCAGAAGCAGCCGTCCACGAACACCGCCACGCGCGCGGGGCCGAAGACGATGTCCGCCTCGCGGCGAACGCCCTTCACCGGCTTGCGGTGGACCCGGTAGCGGAGCCCGGCGGCGTGCAGCGCCCTGCGCAACGAGACCTCCACGGAGGTGTCGTGCCTCTTCTGCCTGCTCATCCGGGCGCGCACGGCGGCCGTGGTCACGAGTTTCTCCACGGCACCATTCTGGGCCGGCCGCACACCGCGTACCTCGGTCAGAGGGGCAGCGCGAGCTGTTGGTGGCCGCGGGCCGTGAGGGTGGGTGGGGTGCGGCGGGGGGTGGTGAGGGTGAGGAGGGTGCCGAGGGCCTTCAGGACTTCGTCCGGGGTGTCGCGGATCATCGACGGCGTCGCGCTGACCACCAGGACGCCGTGGGCTTCCAGGCGCAGGCGGCGGCGGAGGGTGGCGTGCCAGGCGTCGCGGGTGTAGTGGTACTCCGCCGAGTCGACCTCCAGGGCCACGCCCTCGTCGGGCCAGTAGGCGTCCGGGGTGGCCAGGAAGGTGCCGTCCGGGGTGTAGAGGCGGGCGTTCCACAGCGGGGCCGGGAGGTCCGTGCCGGTGAGGGCGTCGCGGGCCCGGGCTTCGGCGACCGAGCGGACCCCGGCCAGGAGTTCCCCCGCTGCGGCGCGGATCGCCGGGCGGGACAGGAGGCGGGCGCCGCGGAGTTCGGTGTGGAGGTCGTGCGGGTGGCACCAGCCCGACTGGACGACCTGGGCCAGCACGGAGCGGACCCGGTCGGGGCTCGGGCAGCGCGCGGCGAAGTCGGCGGCGGCGCGGACGGGCCGGGCGCTGGGCACGCCCGAGACGGTCAGGGTGCCCGGCCAGCGGGCGGTCGTCACGGGGCGGACCTGAGGGGTGGCGGTCAGCCGGCGCGGGCTGCGGATCAGCACGTCGGCCGGCGTCGGCGGGGCGTCCCGGATCCCGAGGAGCGCGAGGGCGGCTCCGCCGGTGAGGGCCGCGGTGTCGCCGGTGAGGGGGTCCGCGGTGGGTTCGGCGGCGTACAGGACGGCGGCCAGGGCGCGTTGGCGGTGGTCGGGCGGGCCCGTCTGGAGGAGGTAGACGCGGGGCAGGAGGCGTTGCCAGGGGCCGCCGGGGCGGGTGCGGGAGGTGACGGTGGCGTGGGGGATGCCGGCGGTGGTGGTGAGTTGGCGGCGGGTGGCGAGGTTCAGCTGGCGGCGGGAGGTGGGGGCGGGGGACGTCGGGGGGGGGGGGGGGGGGGGGGGGGGGGGGGGGGGGGTGGGGGGGGGGGGGGGGGGGGGGGGGGGGGGGGGGGGGGGGTGGGGGAGCTTGTCTTGTGGGTGATCATGGCCCCGGTATGCCCGGGCCGGGCGTGTCCACTCGTCCCTTTCGGGTGGCTGTGGGTCAGTGCGGGCGGCCCGGGTGGTGGGGGGAGAGGAAGACGACCACGTTCGTCTCGGTGCCCGGGAGGGCGGGGACCTCGTGCCAGCCGAGGCGGTGGTAGGTGGCGACGGTGTCCTCGGCCAGGCGTGAGGTCAGCAGCCAGGCCCGCTGCCCGGGCGCGTCGGCGGTGATCTCGGTGAGGAGCGCCCGGCCGGTGCCGGTGCCGCGCGCGTAGGCCCGTACGGCCAGTTCGTCTATCTCCAGGGCCCCGACCAGCAGGTCGCGCACCCGGTCCGGGCCGAGCTGCGCGGCGACCTGGGGGTAGCCGCGGCCCCCGGGGAAGGGGGCCTGGGTCAGCCAGGCCGTGGCGAAGCCGTCGACGCCGGCCGGGGACTGGGCGAAGGCGGTACGGAATCCGGGGCGCCGGACGTCGGCCTGGAGGCGGCCCGCGAACTGGCGAATGGTTTCTTCAGCTTCGTTCCAGGGCGGGGCGGAGAAGACGTCGGCGTAGGCGTCGAGGAGTTCGTCCGCGAGGTCGAGGACGGCGCGGCCGTAGGAGATCACGAGCGGCTCCGGGGGAGGGCGGGGAGGGGCGTGGGGTGGAAGACCGAAAGTAGGCGATGGGGGCGCGGAACCTGCGGAGGGGAGGAACCCGGCGTGTGCCGACAAATCGGCCGCCGGGTGTGCGTGTCGCGCGGCGGCGGCGGGCGTTGAGCAGCCGTGGACAGACTGCTGCTGGTGGCGGGGCGGTGTGCGCTCGCCTTCCTTCCCGTCCTCGGGGTCGTGGCGCTGCTGCCGCGCGCGGTGCGCGAGGCGGTGCCGCACGCCGTGGTGGGCGGGGCCGTGCTCGGCCTCGGGGTGGTGGGTGTCCGCCGGGGTTCTAGGCGTCCGCGTTAGCCTCGTGAACGGTTCATCGCATGACATGACTTTTCTGACGACGAGGGAGTTCGACATGGCGCGGGTACCGAGTTCCGCGGTGGCGGCAGCCGGGCTGGTCGGCGGCTACGCCGTCGCCCGCTGGACGAAGAAGCGCCCCCTGGGCGGGGTCGTGCTCGGCGCCGCCGGGCTCGTGGCCGGCCGGGAGTGGCACCGCCGCGGCGGGGTCCCGGCGGCGGCCGGGCTGGGGGCGCTGTACCTCGCGGGCTTCGCGGGGGCGCATCCGCTGGCGAAGAAGATCGGCGCGTGGCCGGCGGTGGTCGGAGCGGCGGGCGTCGTAGCCGCGACGGCCTGGGCAGTCGCGGACCGCGGCTGAACGGAAGTCCGGGCTGAGCCGGGCCCGGGCCGGGCGGATTCCGCGGCTGGGCAGCGCCCGAGGCCGGGCGGGGTCCGGGACTGACGCCGGGTCCGGGGTCGAACGGAAGCCAAGCCGGCTCGGCGCTGAGCTGAGCCGGACCCAGGGCTGAGCGAAAGCCTGAGCTGAGCCCGGCGCGAGGCCGAGCCAGGCCGGGCCGGGGCTGGGGCCGGTCCGGGTCCGGGGCCGGGCGGAGTCCGAGGCCCAGCCGAGTCCGAGGCCCGGCGGAGTCCGAGGCTGAGGCCGGACCCGGGGCTGAGCGGAAGCCCGAGCTTGCCCGGCGCT
Source organism: Streptomyces sp. NPDC058157 (assembly GCF_042884105.1). Taxonomy (NCBI): domain Bacteria; kingdom Bacillati; phylum Actinomycetota; class Actinomycetes; order Kitasatosporales; family Streptomycetaceae; genus Streptomyces; species Streptomyces sp. NPDC058157. Next base: position 618 of record NZ_JBHVUQ010000274.1, on the reverse strand, counting down.
GAGCTGAGCCGGACCCAGGGCTGAGCGAAAGCCTGAGCTGAGCCCGGCTCCGGGCTGGGCGGAACGGGGACTCGGCCGGGCCGGGCACGGGGCTGGGGCTGGGCTGGGCCAGCCCCGGAACTGAGAGAAGCCTGGGCTGAACCGAGCCCGGGGCCGGGCAGAGCCTCGGGGGCAGAGCCGGAGTCCGGGCGGAATCCGGGCGGAGCCCGGGCGGAGTCCGCGGCCGGGCAAGGCCCGAGGTCGGGCGGGGTCCGGGGCTGACGCCGGGCCCGGGGCTGAGCGGAAGCCCGAACTGAGCCGGGCCCAAGGCTGAGCGGAAGCCTGGGCCAGGCCGGGCCCGGGGATGGGCCGGGCCCGGGGATGGGCCGGGCCCGGGGCCGGGGCCGGACCCGGGGCCGGGGCCAGACCCGGGGCCGGGGCCAGACCCGGGGCCGGGGCCAGACCCGGGGCCGGGCAGCCTCGGGGGCAAAGCCCGAGGCTGGGCGGAGTCCGGGGGGAGCAGGCGGCGCGGTGCCCGTCGGCTCCCCCCCCGTTACCGTCTTCGTGGCTCCGCAATGGGGCCTCCGGCCTTCGGACCCGGCATGACGTCCCCCTCCTGTTGAAGTTGCTGATCCGGGG
>NZ_JBHVUQ010000273.1:0-8042 GCF_042884105.1 Streptomyces sp. NPDC058157 | reverse complement strand
CCCCGGGCCCGAACGCCCACCACGACCCGGTGGTCTGGGCCCCGGCCGCACCGGCCCCGGTGGGGCGGGGCGACGCATGCGTCGGGCCCCGTCCGGTGGGGCGTCCCTCGGGCGCGGCAGTTCCGGCGGGCCGGTCATCAGGTGCGGTGGCCCCGGGCTCCCGTCCGGTGGGGACGGCGCGGGGCAGGGGCCGGTCCGCGGTGGGCGCTTCCGGCCGGGCCGGAGCGGCCGGGGGCGGAGGGGGCCCCGTCCGGGGTCGGCGGGCGCCCGGGACTCCGTGGGCGGTCAGCCAGGACGGGTTGCCCCGTGGCAGCAGGCCCGCGTCCAGTTGGTCCCACGAGGCGAGGCAGCCCGAGCCGAGGAAGTGCTGGTTGCCGAGGGACTCGCGGATGCCGAGGTCGGTCAGGACGGCGGTCGGGACGCCCCGGTGGAGGGATTCCAGGGCGGCCGTGGAGGAGACGGTGACCAGCAGGTCGGTGGTGTCCAGGACCTCGCCCATGTGGCCGTAGACCAGCCGCAGGTTCGGCGGGAGGCCGCCGGGGAGGCGTTCGGCCAGGCGCTGGTAGGGGTGCTCCTCCAGGTGGGTGGTGTGCTCCCCCGGCCGGCTCCGGAGTTTGACCAGCACCTCCCGGTCCGGGTGCAGCCGTGCGTGCCGGGCGGCCCGGCCCAGCAGGTAGGCGCGGTCGGCGCGGGCCTCGGGCACCGAGGGCTGCACCGCGAAGACCACCCGGTGGGTGCGGTCCCCGGCCGGCTCGTACGGGGCCCCGTCCAGGAAGGGCAGGGCGGTCTCGGTGACGGCGCCCGGGTCGGCGCCGACCCCCTCGTAGACGGCCCGGAAGCGCCCGGCGTCGTGGCGGGAGTTGGCCAGGACCAGGTCGGCGCCGTGCCGCAGCAGCAGCCCGTCGGCGAGCTTCTCGTAGACCACGCCCACGTACCCGGTGACGAACACCGGCCGCGCGGCCGGCTCCGGCCACAGGGCGCGGGCCCCGTGCAGGACGGCCTGGACGGCGCCGCCGACGAGGGCGAGGACGACCACGTCGTACCGTTCGCGCCCGAGCTCCGCGAGGAACTCCGCGCAGGTCACCTCCACCGGCGCGGCGTCCGGTCCCACCCCCACCCCCACCCCCGCCTCGCCGAGCTGGCGGGCGGTGGGGGTGGCGCGGCCGCGCAGGAGGTACCCGGTGATCCGGTGGCCCGTGGAGCCGTCGGAGGGGGCGAGGCGGCGGGCCGTGTTGGCGCCCCATTTCCAGCGTGTGTCGGAATCGGCGAGTACGGCGATCCGTTGATCGGCCCGGCTTCTGCTGAGTGGCACTGGCACCCGGCAGAAGCTATTCCGCAATTCCGGTGGTCGGCCCAACGAGCGCACAACTCCTGGTTAACAACCCGTCGACGAAATGCGAAAGCGCCCTGGTTAACGCGACCGCCCCGCGTCGTTCACATGGAATACGCATCGGGGCCACGGCGAATGCCGGGCCGCGCCCTAAGGTCTCGCGGGTGCTCAAGCTCTCTGTGGTCGTGCCGTTCTACAACGTGCAGACATACGCCCCGGACGCCCTGCGGAGTCTCGAACTCAACGCCCGCGAGGATTTCGAGTTCCTGCTGGTCGACGACCGTTCCACGGACGGGACTCCCGGGCTGCTGGAGCGGGCCGCCGCGACCCTGCCGGGGGCGGTGCTGCTCGGCCGGGAGCGCAACGGCGGGCTGGCGACCGCCCGCAACACCGGGCTGGACGCGGCGCGCGGGCGCTACATCGCCTTCCTGGACGGCGACGACTGGCTGGCGCCGGGCCACCTGGCCCGCACGCTGGCCGCCATCGAGGCCCTGGACTGCGATTTCGTCCGGACCGACCACGTGCAGGTGACGGGCCGGGAGCGGGTCGTGCAGCGGGTGCCGTACGGGCCCGAGTCGGTGGTGGCCGATCCGCGCGCGGGGATCCTGCCCGCCTCGCGGGCGACCGCGGTGGACTATCCGTACGCCTGGGCCGGGATGTACCACCGGAGGCTGCTGGACCGGGGGCTGCTGCACTTCACCGACGGGCTGCGGACGGCCGAGGACCGGCCGTGGATCTGGCGGCTGCACCGGGAGGCGGAGTCCTTCGCCACGGTCGGCCTGCCGGGGGTGTTCTACCGGCGGGGCATTTCCACCTCGTTGACGCAGATCGGGGACGAGCGCCAGCTCGATTTCATCCGGGCATTCGACCAGGTGATCACGGAAACGGCCGCCGACCGGGAATCCGAACTCCTGATCCCCAAAGCCGTCCGAACGTATTGCGCAATTATCGCGCACCATATCGGCTCGATCGAAAGGTTCGAACCGGCCGTGGCGAAAAAACTCCGTTCGGCGAGTGCGGAAGCGCTCGCCCGCATGCCCCGCGCGGTACTGGAAGGGGCCCTGGACTCGATGGACGCCGAGCGTTCCGCCCTGCTGCGCAGGCTGCGCCGCCGCACCCCCTCCGGGGCGGCGGCGTGAACGTGACGCAGGTCTTCCTCGCCTCCACGCTCTACGGCGCGGCCACCCTCGCCGCCGCCCTCGACGCCGGCTGCTTCCCGCCGGCCGGCCGCCGGATCCTGCTGACCAGCAACCACTCCCCCGCCCCCGAGGTCACGCCCGGCCTGGAGGCCGCGCCGGGCTTCGCCGCGCTGAGCTCCCGCTTCGACGAGGTGCTCGACTGGAACGCGGTCGTCGCCCCGCACCACCCCGGCGTCTGGGCCCCGCGCCCGGAGGACGTCCCGCTGTGGGAGCGGCAGCTGCGGCGGCTGTGGGGGCTGGGCGGGGACCGGGTGGAGCTGGTCGTGGAGTCGCTCCAGGTGCCGCCGGCGCAGAGCCTGTGCCGGCTGTTCCCGGGCGCGGCGGTCGACGTCTACGCCGACGGGCTCATGTCGTACGGGCCCACCCGCTTCCGGCTCGACCCGCAGATCGGGATGCGGGTGCGGCGGGTGCTGCACCTGGACCTGGTGCCGGGGCTGGAGCCGCTGCTGCTGACCGAGTTCGGGGTGCGGGGGGAGCTGGTCCCGGCGCCGGCCGTGCTGAAGGTCTTCGCCGAGCTGGCGGACCTGGCGGAGCCCCTGCCGTACGCGGGCGCCGGTACGGACGCGGACCCCGGTACGGGCGCAGACGCCGGCACGGACGCGGACCCCGGTACGGACGAGGACGCCCGTACGGGCACTGACCCCGGTACCGACGACGAGCCCCCCGCGCTGCTGCTGGGCCAGTACCTGTCGGCGCTGGAGCTGATGTCCCCGGACGAGGAGGAGGAGCTGCACGCCGCGATGGTGCGCGGGGCCCACGAGTGGGGCCACCGGGACCTGGTGTTCAAACCGCACCCGAGCGCCCCGGCGGCCTACGCGCGGCGGGCCCGGGCGGAGGCCGACCGGCTGGGGGCCCGGCTGACGGTGCTGGACGCGCCGGTGCCGGCGGAGACCCTGTACCGGCGGCTGCGCCCGGCGCTGGTGGTGGGCTGCTTCTCGACCGGGCTGCTGACGGCCCGGGAGCTGTACGGGATCCCCGTGGCGCGGACCGGTACCGGGGCCCTGCTGGGCCGGCTGGCCCCGTACCAGAACAGCAACCGGATCCCGCTGACGCTGGTGGACGCGCTGGTCCCGGACCTGGACGGGCCCCCGCAGGATCCCCCCGCCGACCTGCCCGGTCTGGTGGCGGCGGTGGGCTTCACGATGCAGCCCCGGATCCTGCCGGACCGCCGCCCCGAGGCCGAGGCGTACCTGGCCCGGCACCTGGACCCGTACACCCGGCGCTACTTCGGCCGCCGCCGGCTGACCGCGCTGGGCCTGCCGGGCGGGATCCCGCGGCGGCTGGCGTTCCTGCCCCGCAACCGCGCCCTGCGGCGGGCGGCGCACCGGCTCCGCAGGCGGCTGGGCCGGCTCGGCTCGCGTTCCTGACGCGGGGGGGCGGACCGGGGTCCCGGTCAGCTCATGGCGAGCTTGGCGGCGAAGCCGAGGAAGATCACGCCCGCCGCCGAGGTCGCCCCGGCCGACAGCCGCTTGCGGCGCCGGAAGGCGGCCGACAGCCGGGTGCCGGTGAAGATCAGGGTGGACAGGTAGGCGAGGCTGACCAGCTGCGAGACGGTCCCGAGCAGGAGGAACGACAGCGCCGGGTGCGCGTACCCGGGGTCGACGAACTGCACGAAGAACGACAGCAGGAACAGGATGGCCTTCGGGTTGAGCAGGCTGACCAGCAGCGCCCGCCGGTAGGGCCGCTCGGCCGCGCCCGCCGCCTCCGGCCCGGCCGTCTCCGGCTCCTCGTCCCGGGTCCGCCGCGCCTGCCACATGGCCCACGCGGCCCGCATCATGCCGACGGCCAGCCAGCCCAGGTAGCCGGCGCCGAGCACCTTGACCACGCCGAACAGCACCGGGCTCGCCTTGAGCAGCGCCCCCGCGCCGACGGCCGTGAGCACCATCAGCACGGTGTCCCCGGTGAACACGCCGAAGGCGGCCTTGTAGCCCGCCCGCACCCCGCGCCGCGAGGCGACGGACAGGACGTAGAGGGAGTTCGGCCCGGGCAGCAGAACGATCAGCAGCACCGCGGCGAGATAAGTAGGAAGATCTGTCACACCCAGCATGCGCAGGAGTGTCCCATAGGTACGCACCTGTCACGCCAGTGGGTTTCACGAACCGAGACCGGCGGGCTCGTACGTCCCCCAGACCTCCCTCAGCACCCCGCACACCTCGCCCACCGTGGCCCGCGCCCGCAGCGCCTCCTTCATCGGGTACAGCACGTTCTCCTGCGTCCCGGCCGCCACCTCCCGCAGCTCCTCCAGCGTGCTGCGCACCGCCTCCGCGTCCCGGCCGGCCCGCAGCCGGGCCAGCGCCGCGCACTGCCGGGCCTCGACCGCGGGGTCGACGCGCAGCGGCTCGTACGGCTCCTCCCGCTCCAGGGCGAACCGGTTGACCCCGACCACGACCCGCGCCCCCGCCTCCTGCTCCCGCGCGATCCGGTAGGCGTTGGCCTCGATCTCCCCCTTCTGGAAGCCCGCCTCGATCGCCGCGACCGCCCCGCCGAGGTCCTCGACCCGCCGCATCAGAACCAGGGCCGCCTCCTCCACCTCGTCCGTCATCCGCTCCACCGCGTAGGACCCGGCGAAGGGGTCGGCGGTGTGCGGCACGTCCGTCTCGTACGCCAGCACCTGCTGGGTCCGCAGCGCCAGCCGGGCCGCCTTCTCCGTGGGCAGGGCGATGGCCTCGTCGAAGGAGTTGGTGTGCAGCGACTGCGTCCCGCCGAGGACCGCCGCCAGCGCCTGCACCCCCACCCGTACGAGGTTCAGCTCGGGCTGCTGCGCCGTCAGCTGGACCCCGGCGGTCTGGGTGTGGAAGCGCAGCATCAGCGACTTGGGGTCCTTGGCCCCGAACTCCTCGCGCATGACGCGGGCCCAGATCCGGCGGGCCGCCCGGAACTTGGCCACCTCCTCCAGGAGGGTGGTGCGGGCGACGAAGAAGAAGGACAGGCGGGGCGCGAACTCGTCGACGGCCATCCCGGCGGCGATCGCGGTCCGGACGTAGGCGACGGCGTCGGCGAGGGTGAAGGCGATCTCCTGCACGGGCGAGGCCCCCGCCTCGGCCATGTGGTAGCCGGAGATGGAGATGGTGTTCCACCGGGGGATCTCGTCGCGGCAGTAGCGGAAGGTGTCGGCGGTCAGCCGCAGGGAGGGGCCGGGCGGGAAGATGTACGTGCCGCGCGCGATGTACTCCTTCAGCACGTCGTTCTGCACCGTTCCCGTCAGCCGGCCGCCCTGGATGCCCTGCTCCTCCGCGACCAGCTGGTACATCAGGAGCAGCAGGGCGGCCGGGGCGTTGATCGTCATCGAGGTGGAGACCCGGTCGAGGGGGATCCCCTCCAGCAGCACCCGCATGTCCTCGACCGAGTCGACGGCGACACCGACCTTGCCGACCTCCCCGGCCGCGAGGGGGGCGTCGGAGTCGTGGCCCATCTGGGTGGGCAGGTCGAAGGCCACGGACAGCCCGGTCCCACCGCCCTCGATGAGCCGGCGGTAGCGGGCGTTGGACTCGGCGGCCGTGCCGAAGCCGGCGTACTGGCGCATGGTCCAGGGCCGCGCCGTGTACATCGTCGGGTGGATGCCCCGGGTGTACGGGTACTCCCCCGGCACCCCGAGCCTGGCCCCCGGATCCCAGCCCGCCAGGTCCGAGGGCCCGTAGACCGGTTCGATGGGGATTCCGCTCTCGGTACGCGCCGTGGGACGGACCATGCCGTGGACCTCCGTGTCCGTGGAGCCGACCGGCCCTGGGGCTGGTACAACCGTGCCCGCGACGGCCGCTGGTCACAATGGCGCAACATCGCGGGTTCGTCCGCAACTGTCCACGCCCGTGGAGCATCACCCAGATACACGACGATGAATTCGGGGGAACCGCGATGCACCGACAGAGAGCCCTCATCCGTACGTTCGGCCTCGCCACCGCCGTGGTCTTCGCCGCGACCGCCTGCGGGCCGCATCAGGGCGGTTCCGTTCCGGCGGCGGGGGCCGCGCCGGTGGCGTCCCCGTCGGCGTCGGCGTCCGGGCAGGACGACAAGCCCGGTTCCGCCTCGCCCTCGGCCCCGTCGTCCGCGTCCCCGTCCGCCTCCCCCTCCGAGGGGCCGTCGCGGTCGGCGGCGCCCGTGGTGAAGGCGGTCATGGCCAACGGCGACGAGACCGACCAGGTCCGCGAGCTCCAGGCCCGGCTGCGCCAGCTGAAGCTGATGACGTCGGCGCCCACCGGTTTCTACGGGTCGAAGACGACCGCCGCCGTGAAGGCCTTCCAGTCGCAGCACGGGCTCGATGCCACCGGCGCGGTGGACGAGGCCACGTGGCGGAAGATCCAGGACCTCAGCCGCACGCCCACACAGGAGGAGCTGAGCCCGCCGACGACCAACGAGGTCGCCGCCCCGGACCCGCGGTGCATGCAGGGCCGGGTGATGTGCATCAGCAAGGAGAGCCGCACCCTGGCCTGGATGATCGACGGCAAGGTGGTCTCGTCCATGGACGTGCGCTTCGGCTCGGAGAACACCCCCACCCGCGAGGGGCTGTTCCAGGTGGAGTGGAAGGCGAAGGACTGGACGTCGACGATCTACCACACGCCGATGCCCTACTCGATGTTCTTCAGTCAGGGCCAGGCCGTGCACTACTCGGCGGACTTCGCGGCCCGCGGCTACGCCGGTGCCTCGCACGGCTGCGTCAACGTCCGGGACAAGGCGAAGCTGTCGGCGCTGTTCGACCAGGTGAAGGTCGGCGACAAGGTCGTCGTCTACTGGTGACCCCGGCGGCGGCGGTGGCGGCCGTTCGGTCGACCGATCGGGCGTGGCCGCGGGAGGAGAGAGGGCGCGGGCAGGGCCGGGGGAACGTGCCCCGCCCGCGCCGGGTGCGCAGAGCCCAGGGGTACGGGGGGAACCCCGGCTCTCGCGCGGCCGATGACCAGTCGGCTCGTTCTGTACTGCGCCGGGGGGTCGAAAAGTGTTACTGCCCTTCGCGCGAACTTTCGGCGAAGCGTTTCCGCGCCGGTCTCCGGGGGCCCGTCAGCGGGTGCGGAAGCCCAGCGGGCCGGCCGGGCTGGTGATCGGCGAGGGCAGGACGACGCCGCCGCCCTGGTCGGCGGTGCCGCTCTGCGGGGTGCCCGAGCGCGGTGCCTCCAGCACGTTCGCGCAGAAGCGCGAGATCTTGGCGACGCCGCCGGCGATCTTGGCGAGGTACTGCTTGCGGTCCTCGCCCAGCTTGTTCGCGGCGTGGTCCCGGCAGAGGGTGTCGGGGCGGTTCTTCGTCTGCTGGTCGCGGTCCTTGCCGCCGTTGTCGCCGCCGCCGTCCTTGGTGCCGTCGTTCTTGTCGGTGAACGTGTTGCGGCTGCCGCCGTCCGTACCCGTCGAGCCGCCACCCCCCGTGCCGGGGGTCGTCACCGCGCCGGGCGGCAGCGAGAGGCTGGGGGCCGAGTCCAGCGGGGTGCGGGCCAGACCGTCCGGCGGCACGGAGAAGCCCGGGGGCATCGAGGCGAGGCCGCCGCCCTCGGGGGTGGGCCGCAGCTGCGGCAGGGGGCTGGGGCCGGTCG
>NZ_JBHVUQ010000272.1:0-8052 GCF_042884105.1 Streptomyces sp. NPDC058157 | reverse complement strand
CTTCGAACGGGCCGGGGCGCTGCCGTGGCTCGCCCTGGCCCGCGAGGACGCCCCCGAGAGCTGCGTCCCGCACCCGGGGGCGGCGGCGCTGACCGACGCCGAGGCCCGGCTGGCCCTGCTGGTCGGCGGGGGCGCCAGCAACCAGGAGGCGGCGGCCAAGCTGTTCCTCAGCGTCAAGACCGTCGAGGCCCGGCTCACCCGGATCTACCAGAAGCTCGACGTCCGCTCCCGGGCCCAGCTGGCCACCGCGCTGCGGGGCCACTGAGCGGGTCAGCAGCCGAGGTTGTTCCCCGGGGTGACGCCCAGCAGGCTGGTGAACGCCTGGTACTTGTCCACCCGGCTCTGCACCTGCGCCGGGTTGCCGCCGTTGCACTCCAGGGCCCCGTTGATGGAGCGGATGGTCTCGCCGAAGCCCGCCCCGTCGACCATGGCCGCGTGGGCGGTCATCGTGCCCGGACCGTTCTGGGTGTTCCAGTACCAGAGCGCCGTCTTCATCGCGACGGCCGGGTCCTGCTCCACGAGGTAGGGGTTGGCGAGCAGGTTGATGCCGAGGGCGTCGCCCGCGGCCTTGTAGTTGAAGTTCCAGCTGAGCTGGATGGGGCCGCGGCCGTAGTAGGCGGCCTGGCCGGCCGGGCAGCCGTACGGCTGGGAGGCGTCGCAGTAGTGCGGGTAGTTGGCGGTGTTCTGCTCGACGATGTACACGAGCCCGCCCGTCTCGTGGGAGACGTTCGCGAGGAAGGCGGCCGCCTCGCGCCGCTTGACCGTGTCGTCCCCGGTGTGGGCGAAGGCGGGGTACGCGGAGAGCGCCGCGACCAGGCCGTTGTAGGTGTAGAAGGGGTTGCGGTTCGGGAACATCCGGTTGAACTGGGCCTCGCTGACCACGAACCCGGACGGGTTCCCGGTGCCCGGGTCGGGGTCCTGGCCGCCCCCGCCGCCGCAGGCGCCCTGGTCCGACCAGACGCCCCACTGGCCGGTGGTGCCCGGGGTCTCGCCCTGGGTCCACCACTTGGCCTGCCAGTTGTGGCCGCCGTACGAGGCGCTCGCGCCGCCCGTGTAGACGGCGGAGGAGCTCCAGGCGCCGGCGCACGCGGGGGCGGCCGAGGCGGGGGAGGCGGGCAGGGCCACGGCGAGGCCGAGGGTCGCGGCGGCGGCGGTGGCCAGGGAGAGGGCGCGGCGGCGAAGCGCACGTATCACGTGAACTGCTCCTTCGGTGGGGGGAGTCGTCGCGGGGAGTGGGGGGCGACGAGTACCGCCACTGAACCGAACTGGTATGGACCTGTCAAGGTCTAGACCAAAGTTGGGCGTGGGTGCGTGCGTCCGGAGAAACGCCGGAGCGGCGCGGCGACCCGGTCGCCACGCCGCTCCGGAGCCGCTGGATCAGCTGCCGGCCGACAGGTTCCCGGACAGGATCGGGATGTTGGAGGCGATGTGCGAGAGGGTCTCGTCACCCTTGGCCTGGGTGGAGTTCTCGGTGCACTGCTGGTTCTGCGGGTTGGAGGCGATCGGGATGTCCTGGACGCCGACGTTGATCAGGGCGAGCACGGACTGGACGTTGGCCTTGGCCGGCAGGCCGACGCAGAGCTTGTTCAGCGAGCCCTGGATCACACCGAGCTCCGGGCTCATCGCCCCCGAGGTCTCCTGGTTGCCGTAGATCTGCTGCGCGCCGTTGCCGTTGACGGTGTTGACGCCGTTGTCGTTGCCGATCGCCATCGCCGGGGAGGCCGCGAGGGCGCCCGTGCCCAGGATGGAGGCGGTGACCGCAGCGGTGGCCATGAACTTCTTGAGCATGGGAGATCCTTCTGTCGCATGAGCTGTCCCCGGCGGGACGTCTGGATCAACTGCGCCCGGCGCCAGGGGTTATCGCCCGTCACCCGAGCGGCCCAACGATCCGTCCGCGGCGGCTGCTCAGACGGGTGGCGCCGGAGCCTGCGCGCCGCCCCCCGCGCGGATCGCCCGCAGGGCCGCGGTGTGCAGCGCGTACGGGTCGCCGTGCGCCGCGGGACTGCCCGTGAGGGTGTACCACTCGTCCGCGTCCGTGTACTGCACCTGGAAGCGGACCCGCCCGTCCGGGGCGCCGGTGGTGCGCAGTGTCAGCGGGCCGGTGATGACCCCGACCTCGTCGGTCATGGCCCCGCCGGGGCCGGCGAGGACCTCGTCCTGCCACTGGTACTGGCGGGGGCCGGTCATGCGGCGCAGGTGTCGATCATGGTGGTCAGCATGGCCCTCTCGGCATCGGTGACGGTCAGCCCGTAATGGGACTTGACGGTGGTCCAGGCGCGCCCGTACTGGCACCAGCTCGACTTGTCCGGCGGCTGCCACAGGTCGGGGCTCTGGTCGCCCTTGGAGCGGTTGGAGGCGGCCGACACCGCCAGCAACTGGGGCCGCGTCAGGTCGTTGGCGAAGGCCTTGCGCTGCGCCGAGTCCCAGGAGGCGGCGCCCGAACGCCAGGCCTCCGCGAGCGGGACCATGTGGTCGATGTCCAGCTTCGACGCCTCGTTGACGGTGACCCCGTCGTACAGGCTCCGCCAGCTGCCCGACACGGCCCGGCACTCGGCGTCCCGGGTGACGCCCTTGCCGTCGCGCTGGAGGACCACCTCGCGGGTGTCGCACTTGTCGCCCTGCTCGGCCCAGTGCGTGAACTTGTCGCGGCTGTACCCGGCCATCGTGCCGGGCTTGCCCGTCTTGAGCGCCGCCAGCTGGGTACGCGCCACGGCCGCGCCGACCATGCCCGGCAGCACGTCCCCCGGGACCGGCTTGGCGTCACCGGCCGGCGGCGGCGAGGCCGCCGGGGACGGGGCCGCGGGGCTCGCGCCCGAGGCCGGCCCGTGCGGGGTCTTCCCGTCCGCCTGCCCCTTCGGACCGCCGCCGCACCCGCTCAGCCCGAGCAGCAGCACCGCGGCCACCGCCCCCGCGCACAACCTGGCCTGACGACCCATGACAACCCCACCCCGCCCGGACGGAACCCGCACACCGACCCGGGAAGACTACCCATAACCGGACAACCAACCCCGCACCGGCCCCCGGACGGGGCGCCGCGTCCCGCTCCCCGCCCTCCTGTTCACCCGCCGTGCCAGATCCTCCGGTACGCCTCCCGGTAGCCCTGCGGGTCCCAGGAGGTGGCCCCGCCGCTGTTGTCGGCCGTCACCACGTGGACCGGGGCGACGTAACCGCTGGCCGGCTGTCCCGCGAAGGCGCGGTTGAACTCGTCGACGGCCTGCCAGCCCTGCTGGGAGAGCGGTTCGGGGACGGTGGCCGCCTGGAAGCCGTGGCTGTTGATCCGCTGGAAGGCGGACGGGTCCCCGTCACCCGCGCCGATGTTGAAGGGCGGCCCCCCGCCCGGCCGCCCGGCGGCGCGCAACGCCGGGGCGGCGTCGGCGAAGTACAGGTCGTTGACCGCGACGGAGTCGGTCCACCGGTCCCGGAAGCGCGACAGGAGCGAGGAGACCTCCTGGGGGGTGCGCTGGCCGGCGTCCGGGATGGGGATGTTCTCCGTGGCCAGCAGCTCCACGCCGGGGCAGGCCGCGAGCCGCCGTGTGATCAGCTCCGCCTTGGCGCGGGCGAAGGGGATGGAGTCGTCGGTGAAGACGACCACCCCGGCCGCGCCGCCGGAGCGGGCGACGACCCAGTCCGCGCTGATCCCCGCGACCTCCTCCACCCTGGTGGTGATGTTGGTGAACAGCGGCGGCTCCTTGCTCGGGCCCGGGGAGCCGACGGCGTGCCAGCCGATCAGCGTGATCCCCTCCGCCCGCGCGTGCTCCGTCTGCTGCGCCGTCAGCCGCGGGTCGAAGCCGCCGATCACGATGCCCGAGGGGCGCAGGGTGACCGCCTGGCTGAGCGCGGCCTGGATGCCGGCCGGGCTGCCGTCCCCGTCGATCACCCGGACCTGCCAGCCGATGGCCGCCGCGGCCTCCCGGACCCCCTCGGCGACCCCGGCCACCCCGGGGTTGGTCATCGTCTGGGCGACGTAGACCAGGGACTTGCCGGGGACCGCCGCGGGGCCGGTGGTGGGCCCGTTCCAGGCGGCGGCGGTCCGCTCGGCCAGCCGGACCGCCTCCTTCGCCCGGGCGAGCGCGGCCGGGCAGCCGGCGCCGGAGGCGGAGGCGGTGGCAGGGGGGTGCGCGGAGCCGCCGCCGCAGCCCGCGGCGGGTACGGCGCAGGCGGCCCACAGGGCCGCCGCCGCGAGGAGGTGCTTGCGGTTCGGGTACACGGTGCTCCTGGTCAGGGGTGCGCGGGGGGCCGGTGCTGCGCGGGCGGCCGGGGGGAGCCGGGGGCGGCGGGGGAGACGGGCCCGGCCGCCGCGGGGCGGGCGCGCAGCCGCCGCCGTGCCGCGTAGCCGGCCAGGCCGACGGCCACCAGCAGCGTCCCCCCGTTGAACAGCGGGGTGGCCCAGAAGTCGGCGCCGAGCTGGCCGATCCCGGCCAGCCCGACGGCGAGCACCCCGACGGCCACCAGGGTCCCGACGGCGTTGGCCCGGCCGGGTCGGACGGTGGTGGCGCCCAGCAGGGCGCCGACGAACGCCGGCAGCAGGTAGTCCAGGCCGACGCTCGGGTTCCCGATCTGCTGCTGCGCGGCGAGCAGCACCCCGGCGCACCCGGTCACCAGTCCCGAGGCGGCGAACGCGCAGACCGCGTACCGGCGGGTGGGGATCCCCAGCACGGCGGCGGCCCGGGGGTTGGAGCCGGCGACGTACAGGTACCGGCCGAAGGGCAGCCGTTCCAGCACCACCCACAGCACCACGGCGGCGGCCAGGACGTAGAACGCCGGCAGCGGCAGGCCGAGGAACGTGGTGTCGTACAGGGCGGTGAAGGAGGGCGGCAGCCCCTGCGGGCCGGGCACGACGCGGCTGCCCCCGGTGAGCCATCCGGTGAAGGCGTACATGATGCTGCCCGTGCCCAGCGTGGCGATGAAGGAGTCGATGCGGGCGAACTCGACGACCATCCCGTTCACCGCCCCGGCCAGCGCGCCGCCCGCGACCACGGCGAGGCAGGCCAGGGGCCAGGGCGTACCCGTGTCGACGACGAGGTGCATCACCAGGACGTGGGCCAGGCCCAGCCCGTAGCCGAGGGACAGGTCGAACTTCCCGGTGGCGATCGGGACGGTGGCCCCGAGGGCGAGCAGGGCGGGGATCGACTGGTTGGACAGGATCGAGGACACGTTGTCCCCGGTGGGGAAGGTGTCCGGCAGGGCGAGGGAGAAGGCCAGGAAGAGCAGGACGCCCAGGGCCGGCAGGCCGTAGCTGCCGACGAGGTGCCCGCGCGGGGACCAGCCGCTCACGCGGCCCCCGCGGGTCCGGTGACCGGGGGTACGGCCGAGGCGGTGCGGGTGAGTCCGGCCGGGGTCAGGCGGGCGCCGGACAGCTCGGCCGCCACCGATCCGCGGACGAAGACCAGCGCGCGGTGGCAGAGGTCCGCGACCTCCTCGAAGTCGGTGGACACCAGCAGGACAGCCGTACCGTCGGCTGCCGCACCGTCGAGCATCCGGTGGACCGCGGCCTTGGCGCCCACGTCCACGCTGGCGGTCGGCTCCTCCAGGACCAGCAGCCGCGGGTGCCCGCGCAGCCACCGGGCCAGGACGACCTTCTGCTGGTTGCCGCCCGACAGCGCGGAGACGGGCACCTCCGTGTCCGCCGGGCGCACCGCGAACCGTTCGGCCAGCGCGGCCGCCTCGCGCCGCTCGCGGCGCGGACCCAGCCAGTGCCAGGCCGGTACCCCGGCCGCCCCGGGGTTGGCCAGGAGGTTCTCCCGGACCGTCAGATCCGGGGCGCAGCCCTCCGCCTGGCGGTCGGCGGCCACGAAGCCCACGCCCCGGCGCACCGCCCCGGCCGGGCCGCGCGGCCGGTAGGGCCGGCCGTCGAGCAGGACCCGGCCGCCCAGCAGCGGCAGCACTCCGGCGAGGGCGCGGCCCAGGTGCGCGTGCCCGGCTCCGGTCAGGCCCACCATGCCCAGGACCTCCCCGGCGGCCAGTTCCAGGCTGACGGGCCCGCCGCCCTCGGTGGTCACGGCCTCCAGGCGCAGGACGGGGCGCCGGCCGGGCGGCGGCCCGGGCCGGGCCGGGCGTCCGGGGTGGGCCGGGGCGCCGCCCGTGATGTCCCGGACCAGCCGGTCGGGGCCGTATCCGGCGAGGGGGCCCCGGGCGGCCGTGCGGCCGTCGCGCAGGACGGCGAAGGAGTCGGCGACCCGGTGGACCTCGTCGAGCCGGTGGGTGACGTAGAGGATGCCGTGGCCCCGGTCGCGCAGGGCGTGCAGGACGTCGAAGAGGCGGGCGCAGTCGGCGGCGGGGAGGGTGGCGGTGGGCTCGTCGAGGACGAGGAGGCGGGTGTCGCGCGCGACGGCCCGGGCGATGGCCACCAGGGCGCGTTCGGCGGGGGCGAGCCCGGCGACGCGGGCGCCGGGGTCCAGATGGCCGGCGACGGCCGCGAGGGCCTCGGCGCACCGCTCCCGGGTGCGCCGCCAGGAGATCAGGCCGAGGCGGCGGGGGTAGCCGGTGGCCAGGGCGGTGTTCTCGGCGACGGTCATCCAGTCGACCAGGCCCGGATCCTGGTGGATGAAGGACATGGCCGCGGAGGCGGCCGCGCTGCCGAGCGGGTGTCCGGCGACGGTCACCTCGCCCGCGTCGGCCCGGTGGACCCCGGCGAGCACCTTGATGAGCGTGGACTTGCCGGCGCCGTTGGGGCCGAGCAGCGCGAGGACGCCGCCGGCGCTCAGGTCGAGGTCCACCCCGTCCAGGGCGACGGTGCCGCCGAACCGTTTGCGCAGCCCCCGGATCCGCAGCAGCGGCTCCGTGCCCGGGTGCGGCGGGGCGTCGTACGCGTCGTACTCGTCATGGGCGTCGTGCACGGGACGTCTCCGGGGCCGGCCTCGGACCCCCGCACGGGAGGGCGGACAGGGGGATGCTACTGGCCGGGTGCCCGCATTCCGGGATACGACGGACGTTACGCGGCGTCCAGGGCGCATTCGGCCCAGATCACCTTGCCCCGGGGGGTGTAGCGGGTGCCCCAGGCCTGGGCCAGCTGGGCGACGAGGAACAGGCCGCGGCCGCCCTCGTCCGTGCTGGCCGCCCGCCGCAGGTGGGGGGCGGTGCTGCCGCCGTCGGACACCTCGCAGATCAGCGTGCGGTCGTGGATGAGGCGTACCCGGATGGGCTCGCCCCCGTAGCGGATGGCGTTGGTGACCAGCTCGCTCAGCAGCAGTTCGGCGGCGAACGAGAGCTCCTCCAGCCCCCATTCGGCCAGCTGCCGGGTGGCGGCCGCGCGGACGTCGCAGACCTTGGCCGGGTCGGCCGGCAGGTCCCACGCGGCGATCCGCCCGGCGGGCAGGGTGTGGGCGCGGGCGACGAGCAGGGCGATGTCGTCCCCAGGGTGTTCGGGGGCCATGGCGTCCATCACGGCCCGGCAGGTCTCCTCGGGAGCCCGGTCCGGGTGGGCGAGGACGGTCCGCAGTTGGTCCAGGGCGACGTCGATGTCGCGGTGGCGGTCCTCCACGAGGCCGTCGGTGAACAGGACCAGCGTGCTGTCCTCGGGCAGCTCGATCTCGGCCGTCTCGAAGGGCAGCCCGCCCAGGCCCAGCGGGGGGCCGGCGGGCAGGTCGGGGAAGGTCACCAGGCCGTCGGGGTGGACCAGGGCGGGCGGGAGGTGGCCGGCCCGGGCCATGGTGCACCGCCGGGTGGTGGGGTCGTAGACCGCGTACAGGCAGGTGGCCCCGACGACGCCGGTGCTCCCCGGCGCCTCGTCGCCGCCCTCCTCCCGGTCCAGGCGGACCAGGAGGTTGTCCAGGTGGGTGAGGAGCTCGTCGGGGGCGAGTTCCAGTTCGGCGAAGTTGCGGGCGGCGGTCCGCAGCCGGCCCATCGTGGCGGCGGCGTGCAGTCCGTGCCCCACCACGTCGCCGACGAGGAGGGCGACCCGGGTGCCCGAGAGCGGGATGACGTCGAACCAGTCGCCGCCGACGCCGGACTCGGCGGGCAGGTAGCGGTGGGCGACCTCGACGGCGCCCTGTTCGGGCAGGCCGCGCGGCAGGAGGCTGCGCTGGAGGGCCAGCGCCAGGTTGTGCTCCCGGG
>NZ_JBHVUQ010000271.1:0-8109 GCF_042884105.1 Streptomyces sp. NPDC058157 | reverse complement strand
GCCCGGCTGCACGTCCAGGGCACCCCGGTGGACTGGACGGCCGTCCTCGCCGACCGGGGCGCCCGCCGGGTCGACCTGCCCACCTACGCCTTCCAGCGCGAGCGCTACTGGCTGACGGCGGCCCCCGCACCGGCCGTCGCCACCACCGCCACCGCACCGGCGCCCGACCCGGCGGAGACGGAGTTCTGGGACACCGTCGAGAACGGGGGACCGGAGGCCCTGGCCGAGCGGCTCGGGCTGGCGGCCGGGGCGCCCCTGGAGTCGGTGTTCGAGGCGCTCGCGGCCTGGCGCCGGGAGAGCCGGATCCGGACCACCGTCGACGGCTGGCGCTACCGGGCGGTGTGGCAGCCCCGCACCGACCTGCCGGCCACCACCCCGTCCGGCACCTGGCTGCTCGTGGCCCCGGACGCGGCCACCGCCGCGCCCTACGCCCGGATGCTCCGCGACCGCGCCGCCGAACCCCTCCTCGTCACCGTCACCGACCCCGGAGCCGGCCGCGAGGCGCTCACCGCCCTGCTCCGGGACGCCGGAGCCGTGGACGGCGTACCGGTGTCCGGGGTGCTGTCCCTGCTGGCCCTGGACGAACGGGACCACCCGCCGCACCCGGGCCTGCCGTCCGGTCTCACGGCCACCGTCGCCCTCGTCCAGGCGCTCGGCGACCTGGACGTCGGGGCGCCCCTGTGGTGCCTCACCGCCGGAGCCGTGGCCGTCAGCGCCTCCCGGCCGGTCACCCGCCCGCTCCAGGCCCTGGTCTGGGGCCTGGGACGCGCGGTCGCGCTGGAGGCCCCGGGCCGCTGGGGCGGCCTGATCGACCTCCCCGGCACGGGAACCGGCGGGGACACCCCCGACGAGCGGACGCTCGCCCGGCTCGCCGCGGCCCTCGGCGGGGCCGGAGGCGAGGACCAGCTCGCGGTCGGCGCCTCCGGGACCCTGGTCCGCAGGCTGGCCCGGATGCCCCGCACGACGGCCACCGCCACCGACGGAGGCTGGAAGCCCCGGGGCACGGTACTGGTCACCGGCGGGACCGGCTCGCTCGGCGGGCACACCGCCCGCTGGCTGGCCTCGGCCGGTGCCGAGCACCTGGTGCTCACCAGCAGGCGGGGCGAGGACGCCCCGGGCGCGGCCGAACTCGCCGCCCAGCTACGGGAGTCGGGGGTCCGGGTGACGGTCGCCGCGTGCGACGTCGCCGACCGGGCGGCCCTGGCGGCCCTGCTGGGCACCCTGTCCGGGGACCCCGCCCCGCTGACCGCCGTCGTGCACGCCGCCGGACGTCCGCAGTTCACCACCGTCGCGGAGACCACCCCCGGGGAACTGGCCGCCGTGGTCTCGGCCAAGGTGGCCGGCGCGGTCCACCTGGACGAACTGCTCGCCGGACACGACCTCGACGCCTTCGTCCTCTTCTCGTCCGTCTCCGGCGTCTGGGGCAGCGGCAGCCAGGCCGCCTACAGCGCGGGCAACGCCTTCCTCGACGCGCTCGCCCAGCACCGCCGCTCCAGGGGACTGGCCGCGACGGCCGTCGCCTGGGGCCCCTGGGCCGAAGGCGGCATGGCCGCCGACGGAGGCGCGGAGGAATACCTGCGGCGCAGCGGCCTGCCCTCGCTCTCCCCGTCCCTGGCGGTCTCGGCCCTGCGCCTGGCCATGGACCGGGACGAGACCGCCGTGGTGGTGGCGGACGTCGACTGGCCGAGGTTCGCGCCCTCCTTCACCATCGGACGGCCCAGCCCCCTCCTCGCCGACCTGCCCGAGGCACGGGCGGCGCTCGCCGCCACCGCCGAGGCCGACGGGGCCACCGCCGCAGACGGTGCCACCGCGGCCGCGGACCTGGTGCGGGAACTGGCGGGCCTCGGCCCGGCCGACCGGCACGACCTGCTGCTGGACCTGGTCCGCACGGAGGCGGCCGCCGCACTCGGCTACCCGGCCACCGACGCCATCGAGCCCGACCGGGCCTTCCGCGACCTGGGCTTCGACTCGCTCACCGCCGTCGAACTCCGCAACCGGATCGGCGCCGCGACCGGACTGAAGCTCCCCACCACCACGGTCTTCGACCACCCCACCCCGAGCGCCCTCACCGACGCGCTCCTGCGCGCCCTGCTGCCCGCGCACGCCGGTGACACCGGCAGCGGCGGCGGCACCGGCGGCGACGACACCGACACCGACACCGACACCGACACGGAAACCGAAGCCGCGATCGCGGACATGGACCTGGACCACCTCATCGAACTGGCGCTGGGCGACAGCGAAGCCTGATCGACGTCCCGAGTACGGAGCACATCATGACCACACCGAACGACGACAAGATCGTTCAGGCACTGCGCGCCTCCCTCCAGGAGACCGAGCGGCTGCGCCGCCAGAACCGCAAGATGACGGCCGAGGCCCGCGAGCCCATCGCCATCGTCGCGATGAGCTGCCGCTTCCCCGGCGGCATCGGTTCGCCCGAGGAACTGTGGCGCCTCCTCGCGGACGGCGGCGACGCGATTTCCGGCTTCCCCGCCGACCGCGGCTGGGACCTGGACGCCCTCTACGACCCCGACCCCGACCACGCCGGCACCTGCTACGTCCGCCACGGCGGATTCCTCGACGGCGTGGGCGAGTTCGACGCCGGGTTCTTCGGGATCTCCCCGCGCGAGGCCCTGATGATGGACCCGCAGCAGCGGCTCCTGCTGGAGACCGCCTGGGAGGCCTTCGAACGGGCCGGGATCGACCCGGCCACCCTGCGCGGCACCCGCACCGGGGTCTTCGCCGGCACCAACGGCCAGGACTACGCCCGCCTTTCCACCTCCCCCGAGGACTTCGACGGCTACCTCGGCACGGGCAACGCAGCCGCCGTGATCTCCGGCCGGCTCGCCTACACCTTCGGCCTCGAAGGCCCCGCCGTGACGGTCGACACGGCCTGCTCCTCCTCCCTCGTCGCCCTGCACCTCGCCGCCCAGGCCCTCCGCAAGGACGAGTGCACCCTCGCCCTCGTCAGCGGGGTCACGGTGATGTCCACGCCCGGCGCGTTCATGGAGTTCAGCCGCCAGCGCGGGCTGGCCGCCGACGGCCGCTGCAAGCCCTTCTCGGCCGCCGCCGACGGCACCGGATGGAGCGAGGGCGTCGGCATGCTGCTCGTGGAACGGCTCTCCGACGCCCGCCGCAACGGCCACCGGGTCCTGGCCGTGCTGCGCGGCAGCGCGGTCAACCAGGACGGCGCCTCGAACGGGCTCACCGCCCCCAGCGGCCCGGCGCAGCAGCGGGTCATCCGCCAGGCCCTGGCCGACGCCCGGCTCACCCCGGACGAGGTGGACGCCGTCGAGGCCCATGGCACCGGCACCGCGCTCGGGGACCCGATCGAGGCCCAGGCCCTGCTCGCCACCTACGGCCAGGACCGCCCCGCCGAGCGGCCGCTGCTGCTGGGTGCGCTCAAGTCGAACATCGGCCACACCCAGGCGGCGGCCGGGGTGGCCGGCGTCATCAAGATGGTCATGGCGATGCGGCACGGGTCACTGCCCGCCACCCTGCACCTCGACGAACCCTCCCCGCACGTGGACTGGTCGGCGGGCGCCGTCCGGCTGCTGACCGAGGCCGTCGCCTGGCCCGAGACGGACGGTCCGCGCCGGGCGGGAGTCTCCTCCTTCGGCGTGAGCGGCACCAACGCCCACGTCATCCTGGAACTGCCGGCCCCCGAACCGGCCCCCGAACCGGCCCCCGAACCCGGCGCCGAACGGGCCCCCGAGTCCGGCGCGCCCGAGTCCGGCGCGGATCCCGCCGCCGGATCCGCCGGGACCCCGCTCCTGTGGCCCCTCTCCGCCCGCACCCCCGAGGCCCTGCCCGAGCAGGCCGGCCGGCTCCTGGCGTACGTCCGGGAACACCCGCAGGCCCACCCCGCCGACCTCGCCCACGCCCTCGCCACCACCCGCGCCCAACTGCCCCACCGCGCCGCCGTGGTGGGCCGTGACCGCGACGAGCTGCTGGCCGCCCTCGACGCCTTCGCCCGCCGGGAGCCGACGGGCCGCGCCTTCGAGGGCAGGGCCCGCAAGACCAGGACGGCCTTCCTCTTCTCCGGGCAGGGCAGCCAGCGCCCGGGCATGGGGCGTGAACTCCACGCCGCCTTCCCGGCGTTCGCCGCAGCCTTCGACGAGGCCTGCGCGGCGCTCGACCCGCACCTCGAACGCCCGCTCCGGGACGTGGTCTTCGGGGACGACGCCGAGCTCCTGAGCCGGACGGGACACACCCAGCCGGCGTTGTTCGCGGTCGAGGTGGCGCTGTTCCGGCTGGTGGAGTCCTGGGGCGTCCGCCCGGACTTCCTCGCCGGGCACTCCGTCGGCGAGTTCGCGGCGGCCCACGTCGCGGGCGTGCTCTCCCTCGACGACGCGGCGAAGCTGGTGGCCGCGCGCGGCCGGCTGATGCAGGCCCTGCCCCCGGGCGGCGTGATGGTGGCGGTCGAGGCCGCCGAGGAGGAGGTGCGCGCCCTGCTGGCGGGGTGCGAGGACCGGGTCGGCATCGCCGCCGTCAACGGGCCCGCGTCCGTGGTGGTCTCCGGGGCCGGGGACGCGGTGGCGGAGCTGGCCGGGAGGCTCGCGGCCGCGGGCCGCAGGACCAAGGCCCTGACCGTCTCCCACGCCTTCCACTCCCCGCTCATGGACCCGATGCTCGACGCCTTCCGCGCGCTCGTCGAAACCGTCCCCTTCGCCGCACCGGCCCTGCCCCTGGTCTCCACCGTGACGGGCCGGCGCCTGACGGCCGCCGAACTGGCCGACCCCGCCTACTGGGTGGACCAGGTCCGCGCCACGGTCCGGTTCGCGGACGCGGTACGTCACCTGGCCGACGCCGGGGCCTCGGCGTTCGTCGAGATCGGGCCCGGGGGCGTGCTGTCCGCTCTGGCCCGGCCCCTGCTGGACGAGGACTCCGCGCAGGCGGTACCCCTGCTGCGGACGGACTCCGCCGAGGACACCGCCGTCGTGTCCGCGCTGGCCCGGCTCCACGTCCACGGACTCCCCCTCGACCCGGCCGTCCTGTGCGCGGACCGCGCCGGCCGCCCGGCCCTCCACGACCTGCCCACCTACGCCTTCCAGCGGCGCCGCTACTGGCTGGAGTCCACGGCCTTCTCCGGCCGGACCGCCGCCGACGCCGCCCGGGCCGCCGATCCGGTGGAGGCCGGATTCTGGGACTCCGTGGAACGCGCCGACCTCGCCGCCTTCGCCGAGCGCCTCGGCCTCGCCGACGACGCGCCCCTCAGCTCGGTCCTGCCCGCCCTCTCCCTCTGGCGCCGCGACCACCGGGAGCGGTCCGCCCTCGACGGCCGTCGCTACCGCATCGCCTGGCAGCCCGCCCCGGCCCCCACCGCCGCCGACCTCCGCCCGGGCCGCTGGCTGGCCCTCGTCCCCGCCGCCCGCCCCGCCGACGACCCCTGGACGGCAGCCGCCCTGCGGGCCCTGGAGGAGCACGGCGCGACGGTACGGCGGCTGACGGTCGAACCCGGCACCGGCCGGGAGGCCCTCGCCGAGCTGCTGCGCACCGCCGTCCAGGAGGACCCCGTCGACGGCGTCCTGTCCCTGCAGGCCATCGGCGAACAGCCGCACCAGGACCACCCCGTCCTGGCGGAAGGCCTCGCCGCCACTCTCGCCCTCGTCCAGGCCCTCGGCGACGCCGGAGTCGACGCCCCCCTGTGGTGCGCCACCCGCGGTGCCGTCTCCACCGGCGCCTCCGACCCGCTGCGCAGCCCCCACCAGGCGGCCGTCTGGGCCCTCGGCCGGACCGCCGCACTCGAACACCCCGGACGCTGGGGCGGCCTGGTCGACCTCCCGGAGACCCTCGACCACCGCGCCGCCCGCCGCTTCGCGGCCGTCCTGGCGGGCACCCACGCCGACGAGGACCAGCTGGCCGTGCGCGGCGCGGGCGTCTTCGTACGCCGTCTGCTGCACGCCCCCCGGGAACGGCCGGGCACCCCCGGGAAGCCCTGGCAGCCGCACGGCACCGTCCTGATCACCGGCGGTACCGGAGCCCTCGGCGCCCACGTCGCCCGCTGGCTCGCCGGGGCCGGAGCGCAGCACCTGGTCCTCACCGGCCGCCGCGGACCCGCGGCCGACGGCGCCGACGCCCTCCGCGCCGAACTGGAGGAACTCGGCGCCCGGGTCACCATCGAGGCCTGCGACGTGGCCGACCGGCAGGCCGTGGCCCGGCTGCTGGCCGGCCTCCCGCAGGAACACCCCCTCACCGCCGTCGTCCACGCGGCCGGGGTGGGCACCCCGGCCATGCTGGACGACACGACGGACGAGGAGTTCGCCGCCGTCCTCGCCGCCAAGACGGCCGGCGCCCGGCACCTCGACGAGCTCCTCGCCGACCGGGACCTGGACGCCTTCGTCCTCTTCTCCTCGATCTCCGGCATCTGGGGCGCGGCCGGCCAGGCGGCGTACGCGGTGGCCAACGCCTCCCTCGACGCCCTCGCCGAACACCGCCGGGCCCGCGGCCTGCCCGCCACCGCCGTCGCCTGGGGCCCCTGGGCCGGCGGCGGCATGGTCGAGGACGGCGACGCCGAGGAGCGGCTGCGCAAGCGCGGACTGCCCGCCCTCGCCCCGCAGTCGGCCCTCGCCGCCCTGCGCACCGCCCTCGACCGGGACGAGACGGCGGTGACCGTCGCGGACGTCGCCTGGGAACGCTTCGCACCCTCCTTCACCCTGCTGCGCCCCAGCCCGCTGCTGAACGGGATCCCGGAGGCGGCCGCGGCCCTCGCCGAAGCGGCCGCGGGCCCCGACGGCGCAGCCCGGGGCGACGGCGGACTCCCCGAGTTCGCCCACCGGACCGCCGCCCTCACCCGGCCCGAGCAGGCCCGTGCCGTCCTCGCCCTGGTACGGGCGGAGGCCGCCGCGGTCCTCGGCCACCAGGACGCCGGAGCGGTCCCCGCCGACCGGGCCTTCCGCGAGCTGGGCTTCGACTCCCTCACCGCCGTCGAACTCCGGGGCCGCCTCGCCGGGGCGACCGGCGTCCGGCTCCCCGCCACCCTGGTCTTCGACCACCCCTCCCCGGCGGCCCTGGCCGATCACCTCCTCACCGAACTGACCGCGGCCCTCACGGGCCGGTCTGCCGCCCCCGCGCCGACGGCCGCGGCCCGCACCGCCGCCGACGGCGAGCCCCTCGCGATCGTCGCCATGAGCTGCCGCTACCCCGGCGGGGTGCGCGGCCCCGAGGACCTGTGGCGGCTCGTCGCCGAGGGCCGCGACGCGGTCGGCGCCTTCCCCGCCGACCGGGGCTGGGACCTGGACTCCCTCTACGACCCGGACCCCGACCGGCCCGGCACCACCTACGCCAAGGACGGCGGCTTCCTCTACGACGTCGCCGACTTCGACCCGGCCTTCTTCGGGATCTCCCCGCGCGAGGCCCTCGCCATGGACCCCCAGCAGCGGCTCCTGCTGGAGACCGCCTGGGAGGCCTTCGAACGCGGCGGTCTCGACCCCACCGCACTGCGCGGCACCGGAACCGGCGTGTTCATCGGCTCCGGCTACCAGGACTACGCCTCCCGCCTGCTGAGCGTGCCCCAGGACCTGGAGGGCTACATCGGCACCGGCAGCTCCGCCAGCGTCGTCTCCGGGCGCATCGCCTACTCCTTCGGCCTGGAGGGGCCCACGCTCACCGTGGACACCGCCTGCTCCTCCTCCCTCGTCGCCCTCCACCTCGCCGCCCAGGCGCTGCGGCGCGGCGAGTGCGACCTCGCCCTGGCCGGCGGGGTGACCGTGATGTCCAGCCCCAACGCCTTCATCGAGTTCAGCCGCCAGCGCGGGCTCGCCGCCGACGGCCGCTGCAAGTCCTTCGCTGCGGCGGCGGACGGCACCGGCTGGGGCGAGGGCGTCGGCATGCTGCTGGTCGAGCGGCTCTCCGACGCCCGCCGCAACGGACACCCCGTCCTGGCCCTCGTCCGGGGCTCCGCGATCAACCAGGACGGTGCCTCCAACGGTCTCACCGCCCCCAACGGCCCCGCGCAGCAACGGGTGATCCGCCAGGCCCTCGCGGACGCCGGGCTGACGCCGGCCGACGTGGACGCCGTCGAGGCCCACGGCACCGGCACCACCCTCGGCGACCCGATCGAGGCCCCGGCCCTGCTCGCCACGTACGGGCAGGAACGGGACGGGGACGACC
>NZ_JBHVUQ010000270.1:0-8113 GCF_042884105.1 Streptomyces sp. NPDC058157 | reverse complement strand
CCCCGCAGCGGGCCCGGGGGCCGTGGCCCCGGCCACCGGCGCAGGGGCGGGGACCGCCCGGCCTGTCCCGGCGCCGGGACACGGGCCCGGGACGCCCGGCCCCCCGCAGGGGCGGGGGGCCGGGGAACCGGCCGCCGCCCCCCTCAGCCCCGCCTTGCCGGGCGGTGCACCGCAGCCGGGCCCGACGGCCACCGCACCGGTCACCACGCCCTCGGCACCCGGCCCCGCCGTATACGACCCCGCCGCGGCGGGCGGCGCGCCGGAGCGGGGGCCCGGGGGCCCGCCCCCGGTTTCGGGAAGGGGCGGGGCGGGGGAAGTCCTCGCCCCGGCCGGATCCCCGGGAGCGGCCGGCACGGACCGGGCCGGGGCCGGATCCCCGGTGCGGACCCTCACCGACCAGGCGCGGCCCGGATCCCCCGGGGCGATCGGCGCCGCCCGCACCCGCGCCGGACAACCGGAGGCCGACCGGGCCGGGACGGCGGAGGCGGCCGAGCCGCGCCGGCGGATCGAGGGGCTCCTGCTCGGGCTCGCCGCGGGCGACGCGGCCGGGTGGCCCGCCGCTCGGCACCGGGCCAGCCGGATGCCCGAGTGGACCCGCCGCCTCACCCGCGAGCTCGACACCTTCGCCGAGCAGAACGCCACCACCACCCTCCCCGTCCCCATCGCCCTCAACCAGCCCCCCGAGCCCCTGCGCCTCGGCCCCTCCGACGACGCCGAATGGGCCGCCTTCGCCGCCGAGTCCGTGCTCACCGCCGCCGGCGCCCTGCTCAGCGACCTCTCCCGGTCCCGCCGTATGCGCGCCGCCATCGACCTGGCCTGGAACGCCCTGGCCAGCGAGGTCGCCGCGGCGGCGGAACGGGCCCCCGAGGTCGAGTCCGCCGTGCTGCCGATGCGCGCCCGGATCTCCGTACGGGCCGGGCTCGGCAACCTCGCCGCCGGTCTGCGTCCGCCCGCCACCGGCCACGACAACCCGCACTACTTCGACGACGCCGCCTGCGTCCGCGCCTGCGTGCTCGCCGTCGTCCACCCCGGCGACCCCCACGCCGCCGCGGAACTCGCCGAGTTCGACGCCCGTTACACCCAGGACGGGGACGGGGTCCACGGCGCCCGCGCCATGGCCGCCGCCGTCGCGGCCGCCCTCGCCGGGGCGGACACCGGCGCCGCCGTCGACGCCGCTCTCGAACAGCTGCCCGCCGCCACCGAGATCGGCCGCAACGCCCGGCACGCGGTCCGGCTCGCCCGCACCGACGGCGAGGGCGCCTTCGCCCTCGTCCCGCTGCTGGAACACCAGATCGTGGACCACGTCTACAGCTACGGCATCGCCGCCGCCGAGACCGTCCCCGTCGCCCTGGCCCTGGCCACCGCCGCCCGCGGCCGCGCCGCCGAGGCCGTGCCGGCCGCCGCCTGCCTCTCCCGCGTCGCCGACTCCGCGCCCGCCCTCGCGGGCGCCCTCACCGGCGCCCTCGGCGGCGGCGACTGCCTGCCCGCCTCCTGGCGCGAGGCCTGCCGCGTCCTGTCCGGCTGCGCGCTGCCCCGGCTGGCCGGAACCGACCTGGTCGAGCTCGCCGCGCTCCTCACCCGTACGGAACTCACCGCACCGACACGAGGGATGATTCGAACATGACGTTCACGCTGGAGGACCGGATCACCGGCTCCCTCGTCGGCGCCGCCGTCGCAGACGCCCTCGGCGGCCCGGTGGAGGGCTGGTCCCCCGAGCAGATCGCCGAACGGCACGGCGGGCGCGTGCACGGCGTCGTCGGCCCCTGGTACGAGGACTGGCGCACCGCCCGCCCCATCGCGCCGTACCACAAGGGCGACGGGCACGTCACCGACGACACCCTCATGACGCACGCGCTGGTCCGGGTCTACACGGCCGTACGGGACCACCTGGACGCGTACGCGATCGCCGAGCACCTCGTACCCGACCTGATGTCCGTACCGCGCTGGATCCCCGAGCTGGAGGCCGAAGCCCTGCCGCTCCAGCGGGTGTTCCTCGCGGAGAAGTGGATCGTGGCGCGGCTGCACTACGCGCACGCCGACCCCCGCGAGGCCGGCACCGGCAACATCGTCAACTGCGGTGCGGCGATGTACATGGCGCCGGTCGGACTGGTCAACGCGGGCAACCCGCGGGCCGCCTACGCCGAGGCGCTGGACGTCGCGGGCGCCCACCAGTCCTCGTACGGACGGGAGGCGGCCGGGGTCTTCGCGGCGGCCGTCGCGGCGGCGTGCCTGCCGGGGGCGACGGCCGCGTCGGTGGTGGAGACCGCGCTGGACCTGGCCAAGGACGGCACCCGGGCCGCCATCGCGGCGGTACGGGAAGAGGCGCTGCGCCACCGGGACTTCGAGTCCGCGCTCGGGCCGCTGCGGGAGGCGGTGGCCCCGTACGACTCGGTCGGCCCGGACTACCGCGCGCCCTCGCTCGGCGCCCGGCGGCCGTCGCGGCTGCACGCGATCGAGGAGCTGCCGATCGCGCTCGGGATGCTGCTGGTCGCGGACGGCGGGTACGAGACGGCGGTGCTCGGCTCCGTCAACTACGGGCGGGACTGCGACTCCACGGCCGGCATGGCGGGGGCGATCGCCGGGGCGCTGGGCGGGGCGGGGGCGGTCCCGGAGGGCTGGGCCAAACGGGTCGCCGAGGCCAGCCGCCTCGACCTGCACGCCCCGGCGGCGGCACTGGCCGCCGTGGCCCGCGAGGTCTTCGCCCGCGACCGCGACCGCCGCCGCGCCCACGAGACGGCCTTCACGGCGTTGGCGTCCCCCCGATGACGAGACCCCCCACCGACCGGCACCGTCCCACCCGGGGGCCGGGCAGGGCACCGGCCGGGACCACCGGACACGCCTCGGCGGCCCGCACCCCGGCGGCCCCGCCCGGCACCGGGGCGGAGCTCGTGCGGCTGACCTGGGCACAGCCCGAGGACCTGGTCGGGCACGAGCTGCGGCAGGCCGCCGAGGACGGCCGGGACGCCGGCCCGCTGCTGCGGACCTGGCTGGCGGCCGGCGGCCGGCCGGCCCCCGCCCGGGCCGGCGCCTCCCCCACCCCGGCGGGTCCGGAACTGCGCGCCCTCGCCACCCGCCTGCTGGACGAACTCGCCGCCCTCCCGGTCCCGTCGGCCGCCGACGAGCCCACCTCCTGGCCCGCCATCCGCGCCACGTGGCCCACCGGGGCGCCGAGCGGCCCGCCGGCCCCCACGCCGCAGCCCCCGGGTGCGCCCTCCACCCCCCGGAGGCCGGGCCCGGCCGCCCCGCCGCAGCCCGCAGCAGCGGTCCCCCACCAACCCCGGGCCGACCGGGACCCCCACCGGC
The DNA here is from genome assembly GCF_042884105.1 of Streptomyces sp. NPDC058157. Lineage (NCBI taxonomy): Bacteria > Bacillati > Actinomycetota > Actinomycetes > Kitasatosporales > Streptomycetaceae > Streptomyces > Streptomyces sp. NPDC058157. Next base: position 4,810 of record NZ_JBHVUQ010000270.1, on the reverse strand, counting down.
CCACGCCGCAGCCGGCCGGCCGCCCCGACCCCGCCCCCCGCCCCCCGGGAACGGCCCCAGCCCTCCACGACCCGGCGCTCGGCCCCCGCCAGTGCTCCACGCCGGACCCGGCCACCCCGCACACGCGGCCCGGATCCGGCACGGACCGCGGCGGTGCCGTCGCCTCCGCCCCGGACCCGCAGCCCGGGTGCACGCCGTCCCCGACCGCCCCGCACACGCCGCCCGCTGCCGCGCCAGACGGGCGGGGCGGGACAGCCGGGACGCCCGGGACAGCCGGCCCGGGCCCCGGCAGCGGGCCCGGCGGTGCCGTCGCCTCCGGCCCGGGCCCACGGCCCGGGTGCACGCCGTCCCCGGCCACCCCGCACACGCCGCCCGGGTCCGGCACGGACCGCGGCGCGACCCCCGGCGGTGCCGTCGCCTCCGGGGCGGGCCCGCAGCCCGGTCGCACGGCCGCCGGGCGCGTCGTCCTGCGGACCCGGCCGGAGCCCGGTGGCGGGGCCGGGCCGGGCGATCCGGGGCTGTGTGCCCGGCTGGAGGCCGCCTGGGTGGGGCGGGCCGTGGGGTGCGTACTGGGCAAGCCCGTCGAGAAGCTGCCGCTGCACGGGATCCGGGCGCTGGCCCGGGCCGCCGGGAACTGGCCGCTCGACGACTGGTTCACCGCCCGCGGCGTCCCCCCGGAGCTGCTCGCCGCCCACCCGTGGAACCGCCGCTCCGCCGCCACCTCCCTCGCCGAGAACATCGACGGCACCCCCGAGGACGACGACCTGAACCACCCCCTCCTCGGCCTGCTCCTCCTCCAGCGCCACGGCAGGCGCTTCACCACCGCCGACCTCGGCCGCCTCTGGCTCGACGAACTCCCCGCCGGGCGCGCCTTCACCGCCGAGCGGATCGCCTACCGCAATCTGCTCCTCGGCCTGGAACCCCCGCTCACCGCCGGCCACCACAACCCCTTCCGCGAGTGGATCGGCGCCCTCATCCGCGCCGACGTCCACGGCTGGACCAACCCCGGCGACCCGGCCGCCGCCGCCGAGCAGGCCTGGCGGGACGCCTCCCTCAGCCACACCGCCACCGGCGTCCACGCCGCCCTCTTCGCCGCCGCCACCGTCGCCGAGGCCGCCTCCGGCCGGGCCGACGTGCACGGCGCGCTGCGGGCCGGGCTGGCCGTCGTACCGCCCCGCTCGCGCCTCGCCGAAGCCGTCCGCTTCGGGATCCGCACCGCCCGCGCCGAGGGCGACTTCGAGCGGGTCGTGGACCTGCTGCACGCCCGTTACGGCGGCTACCACTGGGTGCACGCCCTGCCCAACACCGCCCTGATCGCGGCCGCCCTCACCCACGCCGACGGGGACTTCACCCGTTCCGTGTGCGGCGCGGTGTCCGGCGGCTGGGACACCGATTCCAACGGGGCAACCGCCGGCTCCGTCGCCGGACTGCTCGCCGGCTCCCCCGACCGGATCCCGGAGCGGTGGACCGCCCCGCTGGGGAACCGCCTCTCCACCACCGTCGCCGGCTTCGACGGCGTCGGCTTCGACACCCTCGCCCGTCTCACCGCCCAGGAGGCAGCCCGACCATGACGGCCATCGCCGTGCTCGGCAGTACGAACATGGACCTCGTCGCCTACGTCCCCGAGGCCCCCCACCCCGGGGAGACCGTCACCGGCCGGGAGTTCCGCACCGTCCCCGGCGGCAAGGGCGCCAACCAGGCGGTGGCCGCCGCCCGCCTCGGCGGGGAGGTGGTGATGATCGGCGCGGTCGGCGCGGACGAGTTCGGCGTCCGGCTGCGGGCGGCCCTCGCCGGGGCGGGGGTCGAGACCGCCGCCCTGCGCACCGTCGAAGGGGCCAGCGGCACCGCACACATCACCGTCGACGACGAGGGCGCCAACAGCATCGTCGTGATCCCCGGCGCCAACGGCCGCGTCACCGGTCTGGAGCCGGGTGACGACTCCCGCATCGGCGCCGCCGACTGCCTGCTGCTCCAGCTCGAACTCCCCCTGGAGGCCGTCCTCGCCGGCGCCCGCGCCGCCCGCGCCCACGGGGTGCGCACGGTCCTCACCCCGGCCCCCGTCCAGCCGTTGCCCCCCGAACTCCTCGCCGCCACCGACCTGCTGGTCCCCAACGAGCACGAGGCCGCCGCCCTGACCGGGCTCACCGACCCGCACCGGGCGGCGGAGGTGCTGCTGCGGGAGGTCCCGGAGGTGGTGATCACCCTGGGCGCGGCGGGCGCGCTGTACGCGGCCCGGGGGCGCGAGCCGCTGACCGTGCCGGCGCCCCGGGTGCGGGCCGTGGACACCACCGCCGCCGGTGACACCTTCGTGGGGGCGCTCGCGGTGGCCCTCGGGGAGGGCCGGCCGGTGCCGGAGGCGCTGCGCTGGGCGTCGGTGGCGGCGTCCCTCTCGGTGCAGCGGCCCGGGGCGCAGTCCTCGATGCCGACGCGCACGGAGACGGACACCGCCGCGCTGACCGGGCCCCCGGAGCCGGAGTCCGGCGCCCCGGCCGGGTCGTCGGCACCGGACACCGCCGCTCCGGCGGGGCCCCCGGAGCCGGGTTCTGGCGGGGCCGGACCGGGAGGCCCGGCATGACCCCGGCCGCCCGGGCCCGCCGCGGGCCCGCCCACCCCGCCCCGGCCGCCCGCCCGGACGCCCGCCCGGACGCCGGTGGCTGCTCCGGCGCAGGCTCCGGCCCGGACGCCTGCCCGGGCTCAGGCACCGGCAGCGGCAGCGGCACCGGCACCGGCACCGGCTCGAACACCGCCCCCGGCCCGGGTGGCGGGCCGTTGGCCGGGCTGCGGGTGCTGGACCTGGCCACGCTGTTCGCCGGGCCCCTCGCCGCCACCCTGCTCGGGGACTTCGGCGCCGAGGTGGTCAAGGTCGAGCACCCCGGGCGGCCCGACCCCTCGCGCGGGCACGGTCCCGCCAAGGACGGGATCGGGCTGTGGTGGAAACTGCTCGGGCGGAACAAGCGGACGATCACCCTCGACCTGTCCACCCCCGGCGGTCGGGACACCCTGCTGCGGCTGGCCGCCACCGCCGACGTCGTGGTCGAGAACTTCCGCCCGGGCACCCTGGAGCGGTGGGGCCTGGGCTGGCCCGAGCTGTCGGCGGCCAACCCCCGCCTCGTCCTGGCCCGGGTCACGGCCTTCGGCCAGCAGGGCCCGTACGCCCGCCGCCCCGGCTTCGGCACCCTCGCCGAGGCCATGAGCGGCTTCGCCGCGATCACCGGCGAGCCGGACGGCCCGCCGACCCTGCCGCCGTTCGGCCTGGCCGACTCGATCGCCGCGCTGACCTGCGCGTACGCCGTGATGACCGCGCTCGCCGGCCGGGAGCGGACCGGCCACGGCCAGGTGGTGGACCTGGCGATCGTCGAGCCGATCCTGACCGTGCTGGGCCCGCACCCGCTCTGGTACGACCAGCTCGGCTACGTCCAGCCCCGCACCGGCAACCGTTCCGCGAACAACGCCCCGCGCAACACCTACCGCAGCGCGGACGGCCGCTGGCTGGCGGTGTCCGCGTCGGCGCAGTCGATCGCCGAGCGGGTGGTGCGGCTGGTCGGCCACCCGGAGCTGGCGGACGAGCCCTGGTTCGCCACCGGAACCGGCCGGGCCGCGCACACGCACCTCCTCGACGAGGCGGTCGGCGGCTGGATCGCCCGCCACAAGGCGGAGGAGGTGGTCACGGCCTTCGAGGAGGCCGAGGCGGCCGTCGCCCTGGTCTACGACGTACGGGACGTGCTGGCCGACCCGCAGTTCGCGGCCCTCGGCACGGTCACCGAGGTCGAGGACCCCGAGCTCGGCCCGCTACGGATGCAGAACGTCCTCTTCCGGCTGTCGGAGACCCCCGGCGGGATCCGCTGGGCGGGCCGCCCGCACGGTGCGGACACCGAGGCCGTGCTGACCGAACTCGGCCTGACCCGGGCCGAGATCACCGCTCTGCGCACGGAGGGTGCGTTGTGATCCTGACCTGGCTGTACGCACCCGGGGACCGCCCGGCGGTGGTGGAGAAGGCCCTGCGCTGCGGGGCGGACGCCGTGATCGTGGACCTGGAGGACTCCGTGTCGGCCTCCCGCAAGGAGTACGCCCGCGCCGCCACCGCCGAGCTGCTCGCGGAACGGCCGCCGGTGCCGGTGCACGTACGGGTGAACGCCCTGGGCTCCCCCTGGGCGGGCGCCGACCTCACCGCCCTGGCCCGCCTGCACGGGCTGGCGGGGCTGCGGCTGCCGAAGATCGACGCCCCGGAGCAGGTCGTCCGGGTCGCGGACCGGATGGGCGGGGTGGCGCTGTACGCGCTGCTGGAGTCCGCGCTGGGAGTGGAACGGGCGTACGACATCGCCCGCGCGCACCCTTCCCTGCAGGGGCTGACCCTGGGCGAGGCGGACCTCTGCGCGGACCTCGGGGTGTGCGCGGAGGGCGGGCTCGACTGGCCGCGCTCCAGGGTGGTCGTGGCCGCCCGGGCCGCCGGGCTGGCACCGCCGGCGCAGTCGGTGTTCCCGGACATCCGGGACCTGGAGGCGCTGGCGGCGTCCTGTGCGCGGGGGCGGGCGCTGGGGTTCCTGGGGCGGGCGGCGATCCATCCGCGGCAGCTGCCGGTGATCGAGCGGGCGTTCCTCCCGGGGCCGGAGGAGGTCGTCGCCGCCGAGGAGATCGTCTCGGCGGCCCGGGCGGCGCCGGGGGCCCTGGCCCTCCCGGACGGCCGCTTCGTCGACCCCGCGGTGGTGGCCGCCGCCCACCGCACCCTCTCGCTCGCGCGGCGCCCCGTCTGACCCTGCGGGGCCGTCCCCTACCCGCCCTTCGCCCGTTCCCTGGGGCTCCGCCCCAGACC
>NZ_JBHVUQ010000269.1:0-8136 GCF_042884105.1 Streptomyces sp. NPDC058157 | reverse complement strand
GACGGCGCGGACGGGGGTCGCGAACCGGTGGCCGGTCCCCGGCGTCCGCCAGGTGCCCGAGCCGGAGAACGACTCCGCCGTCGGCCCCGGGGGGAACACGCGGCGGACCACGGGCCCGCCCTTTCGGCCCGGTCTGCGGCAGCCCCACTGGGCGTGCCGGCACCGGGGCCTGCCCATGATCTCCGTGCTGTGCGGGGGCAGCCGTGCCATGTCCCCCGGGCCGGGCGGCGCGGGGACCGGGAGCCGCGCGGGCCGCCGTCCCCGCCCCGAACACCGCCGGGAGCAGCGCGGCGCACCCGGCCGCCACACGCCGCCGCAGCCGCCGGCCTCGGCCGGAAGCCCGACGACTGCGCCCAGCCCGGCGCACCCCCGCGCCCCCCGCACGTCACCCGGACGGCAGTCAAGCCCCGAACTGCCGGGACGTGACGGGACACCCCGGCCGCGGCCCAATGGAGGACAAGAGACCGCCCCCCACGGCGCCCCTCATCACCCGGCAGGAGCCCCCCATGAGCCAGACCATCCAGACAAGCCAGACCAGCCGGACCATCCGGACGAGCCGGATGCACCGCGGCTCCCTCCTCGCCGCCGCGATGGAGGTCGGCGCCGTGCGCGTGGCCCCCGGCGCGTTCGCGGCCTCGAGGACGCCCGGCTCCGGGAGCACCGCCGTGCCCCCGCGCCCCGCTCCGGCGCCGGACGGCACATGGCGCCCCCTCGTGCGCGACGGCAAGGCGGTGCCGGCCGTCCTCGTCACCCTGTGACCGTCCGCCCCCGCCTACGTCGCCCCCTCCCCCTCGTCCCCTCCCGACCTGGCCAGCGCCAGGACCCCGGCGCAGATCAGGGCCAGCCCGAGCAGCTGGGGGAGCAGCCACCAGTGCGTGCGCAGGTGCTCCTCGTACAGCAGCACCCCCAGGGCGATGCTGACCCCCGCGTCGCCCAGCGTCAGCGCCGGCTGCGAGGCGACGAGCGGGCCTCCCTGCATCGCGTGCTCCATGAGCAGGACGGCGCAGATCCCGGCGGCGGCGAAGGCGTACGTCTCCCAGGCCGTCAACGCCCCGACCCCGCCCGTGCGCAGGACGTGCACGGCCGACTTCATCAGGGCGGCGGTCAGCGCGTAGCAGACGGCGGTGGCCGCGCCCAGGCAGCCCGCCCGCATCCGGCCGGGCGGCCGCCGCAGCCCCGCCACGGCCAGCACCGCCACCGCCCCCGCGCACGCCGGCAGGGTCAGCACCCACCGGTCGAGCGGCACGTGCGTACGGTTCCCCGCCGGTGAGGCGGCCACGAGCACCACCCCCAGCCCGGCCACCACCGCGCCCACGGCGAGCCACACCGCCGCCGGCAGCCGGCTCCGTGCCATCAGCGAGGCGATCAGCAGGGCGAGCGGCAGCTCCAGCACGAACAGGGGCTGCACGAGCGACAGCGCACCCGTGGCCAACGCCACGGCCTGCCCCACCCCGGCCGCGATCACCGCCAGGATCCCCCCGAGCCACAACGGCCTCCGCAACAGGTCGAGGACCAGCCCGAACCGGAAGCCACTGCTCTGCGGCACGGTGAGCGAGGCCCGCCGCTGGAGGACCGTCGCGAGCGCGTTGCTGAACGCCGCGAACACCGCGAAGAAGACCGGCACGACAACGCCCATGCCCCGATCCTCGCCGCCCCCCACCGCCCCACCCCTCACCGCCACCGCGGTGTCCCCCGTCCGGCGGGATCCCGCACACACGGCCCACCTGCACGAAGTCGTGGTAGTCGAACGGATGATCGAGGCTAGGGTGTTTCCGACAGCTCGTGCGGGAATCGTGGACATGGACATCAAGACGTACTGCGTAGGGCAGAGCGCCAGTGGTGCCCGCTCGGCAGCGGAAGGCGCCTTGGACAACCTCCCACGGCATGGTCCGGGCCCGGCCGCACAGGACCGTGCGGTCGCCACGCCCGGCATGGTGATCACGGCGCTGCTCGTGCCGGTCGTTTCCGTGCTCGGGTTGGTCACCTCCTGGAGCGTCCAAGGCATACACAGGGACTGGGTGCACCGTCAGCAGGTGGCCTGCCGGCATCTGCCGTTGCCCAGGGCGGAACACCTCGCCGCGTGGTCGGGGCCGGTCCTGGGCCTGTCGGCCGTGGCCGTGTGCCTCCTGCTGGCCCGGTGGGTCCGTCGCCGCTGCGGTCTCCGGCTCCGGGACACCCGGCCGGGGATCCTGGCCTTCGTGTGGGCCCTGTGCAACGTTCCGGCGATCCTCCTGGAGCTGTTCCTGCTCTGGGCGAGCTACACGTCCGACGGGTCGGGATCCGTGCTCGGCGACTGCGGTTAGCGGGACGCCGGGATCAGCCCGCCGGGTCCGGGTTCCCGGCCGGGGCCGTCAGGGTTGCCAGGCCGTCGAGGAGGCGTTGGAGGCCGAAGTCGAAGAGGGCGTCCAGGTCGAGGTCGTAGCCGGTCTTCGCCACGTGGGCGAGGGCCGGGAAGCGGCCCGTGTCGAGGAGCGCGAGGAGGTCCGGTTCCTGGTGGTCCATCCACTCCTCGCTGTCCAGGCCGCTCTCGGCCTCCGCCTCCCGTTCCGCCTCCAGGTTGACGGCGACGCCGCGCGCGTAGTTCAGCAGCGTCAGGTGCGCGGTGAAGGCGGACCGCAGGTCCAGGCCGTGCCTCAGGAGGGCGGCCAGCATCCACTCCGTGTACGGCAGCGCCGAGGTGATCAGCTGGGGGCGGGTCATCGACAGGGCCGGGGCCAGCCACGGGTGGCGGCGGAAGAGGGCCCAGAGGCGGTGGGCCGCCAGTTCGACCGCCTCCCGCCAGTCCGGCGGGGGATCGGCGGGCAGCGGGTGCCGCCCCATCACCCCGTCCATCATCCGCAGGAGCAGGTCCTCCTTGTCGGCGACGTGCCGGTACAGCGACATGGTCGCCACCCCCAGGTCGGCGGCCACCCGGCGCATCGAGACCGCGGCCAGCCCCTCCGCGTCGGCGACGGCGACGGCGGCGTCGACGATCCGCCCCAGCGTGAGCGCCCCCGGGCCCTCGGGTGAACCGGCGGGGCGTGCGGCGGGGGCCGGCCGGGGGGTGCGCGCCGGGCGGGCCGGGGCCGCCACGACCGTGCCGACGCCCGGGACGGCCCGGACCAGCCCCTCGCGGCGCAGCTCCGCCAGCACCTTGCTCGCGGTCGCCATGGCGACGCCCCACTGCCGGGTGATCTCACGGGTGGACGGAACGCGCGCGCCCTGCGCCAGTTCCCCCGCCTCGATCCGCTGCCGCAGCTCCGCGACGATCCGGCTGTAGCGCGGTACCGCCCGTTCTCCCACTGCCTACCCCCTCCGCACTAGTGCACCTGGTGGCTGTCATCTTAGGCGCCGGCTGGGGGCGAAGCCCCGTGCGCGGGGGATCCGTGAGATGCATCTGCACTAGTGCGGCTGGTCTCTTGGGGGCTTGAGCTGTTGGGGTTTAATGGTTGTGTCCGACCTGCGTACGGCGTACATTCGCGGCATGGTGAACAACGAGATCCTCATCAGCGGTGCCGGCATCGCCGGCCCGGCGCTGGCGTACTGGCTACGCGCCGCGGGCTTTGCGGTCACCGTCGTGGAGCGGGCGCCCGCGCCCCGGCCCGGCGGGCAGACGGTGGACCTGCGCGGGGCGGGCCGTACCGTGATCGAACGGATGGGCCTGATGGAACGGGTCCGGGCGCACGCCGTCGACCAGCGGGGCCTCGCCCTCGTCGACTCCCGCGGCCGGACCACCGCCCGGCTGCCCGCCGACGCCTTCGGCGGCGAAGGGATCGTCTCCGAGATCGAGATCCTGCGCGGCGACCTCGCCCGCCTGCTCCACGAAGCCACCCTGCCCGACACCGAGTACCTCTTCGACGACACCGTCACCGGTATCGAACAGACCCCCGGCGCCGGCCCGGACGGCGCGGTCGCCGTCACCTTCGAGAAGGCCGCGCCGCGCCGCTTCGCGCTCGTCGTCGGCGCGGACGGTCCGCACTCCGTGGTGCGCGCGCTCGCCTTCGGCCCCGAACGGGACTTCGTCCGCCCGCTCGGCCTCTACACGTCCTGGTTCACCGCCACCGACCACGACCTGGACCTCGACGGCTGGTACCTCATGCACAACGCCCCCGGCGGCCTGGTCGCCTCCGCGCGGCCCGGCCGGCTCCCCGGCGAGATCAAGGCCGGCTTCAGCTTCCGTTCGCCCCCGCTCGCCTACGACCGGCGTGACCTCGCCGCCCAGCGGGAACTCGTCGCCCGCCGCTTCGCCCACGTCGGCTGGGAGGCCCCGCGCCTGCTGCGGGCCATGCGCACCGCCCCGGACTTCTTCCTCGACTCCATGGGCCAGGTCCGCCTCGACAGCTGGTCGCGCGGCCGCGTGGTGCTGCTCGGCGACGCCGGATACTGCGCCACCCCGCTGACCGGCCTCGGGACCAGCCTCGCCCTGGTCGGCGCGTACGTCCTGGCCGGCGAACTCGCCGCTGCCGGGGGCGATCACGCCCGCGCGCTGCGGCGCTACGACGCGGTCATGCGCCCCTACGTGACCCGCGCGCAGGAACTGCCGCCCGGCGGCGCCGCCGGGTACGCGCCGTCGGGGCGCCTCGGCATCCGGCTGCGCGACCTCTCGATGCGATCGATGACCCGGTGGCCGATGCGCGCCGTGCTCGCCGCGCAGTTCGCCAAGGCCGGGGACATCGCCCTGCCGGAGTACGCCTCCGCCACCGGCGCGGACGCCCGGCCCCGGCCGTGACCTCGTGCCGTGACCTCGTGCCGAATCCTCGTGTCGAAGCCTCGTGCCGAAACCGCAATGACGCGCCCATTGATCGATCGGCCCTCCGGCCGCCAAGGTGGTCACCGCACCCCGGAGCCGCCGAGCCGCCCCGGACGTGCTCCCCCTCGCGGCGGGACCGCGGGCCCCGGCCCCCGCCCCGCCGCGTCACCGTCGGAGAGGAGCAAGGCGCATGTCCACCACCCCCTCACTGCCCCGCCGGAAGCCCGGTGCCAGCGGACGGGCCTTCGACGCGCAGGAGCCCGACCCCGCGGCCCCGGCGCGCGCCCTGCGCGCCCGTGCCGCCGAGGGCTGGCAGCGGTTCATGCGGCGGGCCGAGATCGACCTCCGGCAGGAGGCCGGGGGAGGGGACACCGCGCCCTGAGCGCGGCGGCGCCCGCACCGGGACACCTTCGGGTGACCGGCCCCGCCCGAGACTTCCCGACGCCCCGTTCCTGCCGAAGACTTGACGCTTCCCGCACCCACGGAGGCGCAGCCGGTGACCAGCAAGGACAGTGACGGGCAGGAACGGGTCCAGGAAGAACTCGCCTTCGCGTTCGAGCGGGACAGCAGATGGGAGGCGACCAAACTCATCACGCTGCGTCACATGGCGCGCAGGCTCCCGCATCTCCTCAAGCGCTCCCTGAGCGTCGCCTGGCGCGTCGACCGCCGCTCGGTCGTGGTCCTGATGACCTGCCAGGCCGTCTCCGGTGTCGCCGCCGCCACCGGGCTGCTCGCCACCACCTCGACCATCACCGCCCTGATCTCCACCGGGGACATCACCGAACGGCTGTGGGACGCCTGGCCCTCGGTCGCGGTCCTCGCCGCCGCGGCCGGACTCCGCGCCGGCCTGTACATCGCCGTGACCTGGCTCTCCTCGCGGCTCGCGCCCCTCATGCAGCAGGAGTGCGAGCTGATGCTGCTGGACGCGGCGACCACCTCCGAGCTCGCCGCCTACGACAGCCCCGGCTTCAAGGACCGCTGGGACAACGCCGAACGCGGTGCCGTCGTCGCCAAGGACATCATCGAAGAGGGCCAGGAACTGATCGCCGCCCTCGCCTCCCTGCTCGCCGGCGCCTTCGTCCTCGGCGCCCTCCACCCCGTCCTCATCCCCTTCCTCGTCCTCGCCGGCATCCCGCAGGGCATCGCCCAGATCCACAGCGCCCGCGTCACCTACACCGCCGGCGTGCGGATGACCGGGCACAGCCGCATGCTCGGCGTCCTGCGCTGGCACCTGTCCGACAGCCACGCCGCCGACCAGATCCGTGCCGGGACGATGGCCCCGTTCCTCCTCGGCACCTACCGCCGCATCACCGGGCGCGTCACCGAGGTCCACCGGCAGGCCGTCACCGACGGCGCCCGCATGGCCTTCCTCGGCGCCCTCGGCGGCGGCGCGGCGTCCGCACTCGTCTGGGGCGTGCTCGTCGCCCTCCTGGCCACCGGCCACCTGTCGGTGGCGGCGGCCGGCACCGCCGTCCTCGCCCTGCGGACGGTCACCGGCTCCGTCCAGGGCGTCGTCCGGATGTCCGCCGTCATCTTCCGTACCGGCATGTACATGGACGACTGGTCACGGTTCCTGGAGGAGACCGGCGGCTACCGGCTCAAGGCGGGCGAGATCGTCCCCGGCGCCCCCGCCGAAGTCCGCGCCGAGAAGCTCGTCTACCGGTACGAGGGCAGTGAGCGCAATGCCCTCGACGGCATCGACTTCTCCGTCCGCCGCGGCGAGATCGTCGCCCTGGTCGGCGAGAACGGCTCCGGCAAGACCACCCTGTCCAACCTCCTCACCCGGCTCCACCTGCCCACCGCCGGCACGGTCACCTGGGACGGCCACCCCACCACCGCCCTCGACCCGCACGCCGCGTGGAAGCAGGTCGCCATGGTCCCGCAGCGCTACGCCTGCTGGCCCCTGACCGCCCGCGACAACATCACCCTCGGCCAGCCGGTGGGAGGCGGGGGCGGCGACGGCGACGAGGCCGGTGTCTGGGAAGCCTGCCGGGCCACCGGCGCCGACGAGGTCGTGGCCGAACTCCGTTCCGGCCTCGGCACCCTCCTGGCCCGCGAGTGGCTGGGCGGCACCGACCTGTCGGGCGGCCAGTGGCAGCGCATCGCCCTGGCCCGCGCCTTCTACCGCCCCGCCGGCCTCCTCGTCCTGGACGAACCCACCTCGGCCCTCGACCCGCGCGCCGAACACCGCATCTTCACCCACCTGCGGCAGGCCGCCCGGGACCGCGCCGTCGTCCTCGTCACGCACCGCCTCACCAACGTGGCCGTGGCCGACCGCATCGTCGTCCTCGACCACGGCCGCGTCGTCCAGCAGGGAACGTACGGGCAACTGTCCACGTCCCCGGGCCTGTTCCGCGAGCTCCTCGCCCTCCAGAACGACCGCGACGGTGCCATCCCGACCCAGCGCACCCAGGCGGCCGCGCCCCGGGAGCCGTAGAGCCGGGCCGACCGTCCCTCAGAGCCGCCGGACGCGCAGGACGCCGGTCAGCATCGGCAGCGTGAACTCGCCGTCCGCGGTCTCGGGGCGGCCGGCGAGGTAGCGGCGGATCCGGCCGAGCGCGGTCTGCCGTTCCTCCTCCGGCATGACGAGCACCCCCGCGCGCGTCGCGAGCGTCGCCACGAGCGAGTCGGCGGTGCGGCGCTGCCCGTGCGGGAACGCGGACTGCTCCGGCGAGCCGAACCGGGGGGCACCGCCGCGCGGGAGGTGCATGTCCGCGGTCACGGCGCGCCAGCTCGCCAGGGTGTCGCGCGGGCCGATCGCCGCGCTGCCGCTCACCCGCGCGAGCCCCTCCACCCACGGCACCTGCTCGTCCATGACGTTCCACAGTCCGGCCAGGACGCCACCGGGTGCGAGGACCCTGGCGATCTCGGGGCCGGCGACGGACATGTCGAACCAGTGCATGGCGTTCCCGGCGAGTACCGCGTCCACCGAACCGTCCGCAAGGGGGATCGCCTCCGCGCCCCCCGCGAGGGCGCGGACGGCCGGCAGGCCGCGCCGCAGTTCGGCGAGCATCGCCGGATCCGGCTCGACCGCGACGACGTCGGCGCCGGAGGCGAGCAGGGTGCCGGTCAGCTTGCCGGTTCCGGCCCCGAGGTCCAGGACCCGAGGGCCGGGGGCGGTTTCGAGGGCCCAGGCCACGGCGGTCCGCGCGTAGTCGGGCCGGTGTTCGGCGTAGGCGACCGCCGCGGCGCCGAACGACGAGGCGTGCGCTGCCGCCTGTTCGCTGTGATCCATCCGGCCACGGTAAGGCCCGCTCCGGGCGCGCGGCCATCCCGGACCGGGTGTGCGAGCGTCCCGTCCCGGGTGTGCGGGCGTTCGGCCTCGGGCGTGCGGGCGTCCCGTCCCGGGTGTGCGGGCGTTCCGCCTCGGGCGTGCGGGCGTTCCGCCTCGGGCGCGGGGCCATCCC
>NZ_JBHVUQ010000268.1:0-8203 GCF_042884105.1 Streptomyces sp. NPDC058157 | reverse complement strand
GTGTCCGGGTCCAGGCGGGTGGCCGCCAGGGCGAGCATCCGGGTGCTGCCGTCGACGCCCAGGTAGCGGCGTGCCCCGGCGGCCAGCGCCGAGGCGCCGAACCGTCCGTCGCCGCAGCCGAGGTCCAGCACGGACCTGCCGCGCAGGTCCCCGGCGTAGGCCGTGACGTAGGGGTCCTCCAGGGTGGCGTTGCCTTCGTCGGTGGCCGAGCGGGCTTCCTGGTAGCGGGGGAAGACCCGTTCGTCGTCGTAGAAGTCGGGGCCGTAGCCGTAGGTGCCGGGGGTCGGGGACACGCGTGCTCCGTGGTGGTGGGGAGGGGTGTCAGTGGGAGACGGGGTGGACGTGGCCGTCGTAGGAGCCGGCGAGGAAGCGGCCCGACCCGGTGTCGTAGGTGAGGGAGGAGATGCCGGCGGTGGTCACCCGGGTGGTGGCCCAGGTGCCGAGGGCCACGTCGTACACGGCGACCAGGCCGTGGTAGGAGCCGGTGGCGACGAACCGCCCGTCGGGGGTCGCGGCGACGGACTTGATCGAGTGGTCGTGCGGGGTGGTGACGACGGTGGGTTCGAAGCCGCGCCACAGCCTCAGCTTGTAGTCGCGGCTGACGCTGGCGAAGTCGCCGTCGGGCAGGGCCGCGCAGCCGTTGGCGATGCGGTCGTGGGCACCGTCGAGGTGGTGCAGTTCGGTGAGGGTCTCCACCGAGAACCAGGTGGCACTGCCGTCGGCGCAGACGGAGAAGATCCGGTCGCCCGACACGGCGAGGCCCTTGACGGCGTTGGCGTGCAGCCGCAGGGTCGTCTCGTGCCGGAAGGTGCCGTCGTCCGCCAGGGAGAAGACGATGCCCTCGCCCGTGTAGGCGCCGACGATCACGTGCGGGACGCCGTCGCGTGTGAAGGCGGCGCCGCAGTTGAGCGGCGAGCGGTGCTGGTGGAGGACCTCGCCGGTCAGGGCGTCGAAGACCTTGCCCATCTGGCCGCCGGTGACGACGCGGTCGCCGACGGGGGTGAGGAAGTTGCACAGGCTGCCGGTCTCGCCGTGCCGGGCGCCGTCCACCCACAGCACTCCGGCGTCGCCGATGGTCAGGGTGCGGCCCGCGTCGTCCACGAGCACGGCGTTGACGCACGGGGTGCCCTCGATGCCGTCGAGGTTCCACTCCTCGGCCGCGATGCGGTAGGTGGCGTAGGAGGAGCCGAAGGTGGCGAAGGCCAGGGTGTCGCTGTCGAGGAAGGCGCAGGAGCGCGGCCAGACCTCCGGCGGCAGCGAGGAGGTGGCCACGGGGGCGAGCGCGCCGGAGGTGTCCCATACGCGCAGGGTGCGGTCGTAGCTGAGGCTGACCAGCAGTTCCCGGTCGGCGTTGTAGACGAGCCGCTTGATGCCCGCCTCGTGGGCCGGGTGGGTGACGGTGGTGCCGTCGGAGATGACGATGATCTCGCCCTCGTCGTTGCCCGCGTAGATGGCGCCGGAGCGGGTGATGGCGACCGTGTCGGTCTCCACGCCGTCGAGGTCGATCTCGGCGAGCATGCCGCCGGTCTCCAGGGACCAGCGCTTGATGGTGCCGTCGTCGCTGGAGGAGACCAGCTCGTCTGTGCCGCCGACCCACTCGACGGAGATGACGTCCGCCGTGTGGCCGCTGAAGGTGGCGCGGAGGGTGCCGGTGAAGTCGAACACGCGCACGTGGTGGTCGCGTGAGGCGGTGGCGATGAGCTCCTCGGTGGGGTGGAAGACGGACATCTCGACGTCGTCCTTGTGGTCGGCGAGCACGGCGGCCAGCCGGAGGTCGGGGACGGTCCACAGGCGGGCCGAGTAGTCGCTGGAGGAGCTGACCAGGTGGCGGCCGTCGGGGCTGAACGCCGTCTGGTTGCTCAGGTGGTCGTGGGTGGCGCGGGCGAGGGCCTGCTTGGCGGCCGCGTCCCAGAGGATCAGCTGGTTGTCGTAGCCGGCGGTGGCGACGTACCGGTTGCCGTGGGCGGCGACGCCGCTGATGGGGCCGTAATGACGGATCACGTGAGTGTCTCCCTCGGGATGTCGTACGGAGTGGCGCGAGCGGATGCGGGGATGTGTGGAGGCGGGTCAGGCGTCGGCCGGGCGGGCGCGCGGGCTGCCGAGCCGGTGCGGTGCCAGGCCGCCGGTGAACCGGTAGCCGAGGCCGCCCAGGGCCACGAGGCAGGCGAGCACCAGCCACAGGAGGGCCGCCTGCCGTTCGACGAGCGCGCCGACCAGTGCGGGCCCGGTCGTCGCGGACACCGTCCAGGTGAGGTTGAACAGGGACAGGAAGCGGCCGCGGGCCCCGGCCGGGGCGAGGGTCGCGGAGAGCGCCACGACGGCCGGGGTGGCGGTCATCTGCCCGGTGGTGAAAAGCAGCACGGCACCCAGCACGAGGGCGATCGAGGCGGCTCCGCCGGTGAGCGGGAGCAGGGCGAGCAGCCCCACGGCGGCCAGGATCAGCACCGCCGCCCGGGAGATCACCCGGCTGCGGGCGACGGCGCCGAGCCGGGCCGTCAGGGTGGACTGGGCGGCGACGATGAGGAGGGCGTTGACGGTGAGGGCGGTGGACGGCAGCCAGGTCGGCAGGTCCCGCACCTTGACGAGGTAGACGGGGAGGATGAGGGTCGGGATCAGCCAGCCGAAGGCGAGCGCGGTCTGGGAGGCGAGGACGCAGAGCAGGATCCGGTCGGCGAAGACGGCCCGCCAGCCGGACCGGGCCGCGGCCGGCTGCGGCTGCGGCTCCGACTCCGGCTCCGGCTCCGGCTCCCTGGACGTGTCCGCAGGCCGCGCGGCGTCCGGCCGCCCCGGCCCGGCCGGCTCCGCGGGGCGGACGGGGCGTACGGGCTTCCAGAACAGCAGGGCGGTGACCACGCTGGTGGAGGCGTTGACGACGACGATCAGCACGGCCGCGCCGGACCAGCCGCCGGCCAGCAGCAGTCCGCCGACGACCCCTCCGACGGCCACGCTGGCGTTCTTGCCGGCCGCCGTGAACGCGTACCACCGGTCGAGCTCGGCGCCCTCGGCCAGGTCGGCGACGAAGGCCGGCCAGGCGGCCCAGTACATGCGGTCCGCGCCCAGCACCACGAGCATGCTCGCCACCAGGGCGGGCAGCGAGTCGACCAGGAGGTAGCAGAGGTACCCCGTGGCGGCGAGCAGGTTGTTGGAGACCAGCGACACCCGGGGGCCCCACCGGTCGACGGCCATGCCCGCGATCGGGGTCAGCGGTATGGACAGCAGCGTCGACACGCTGGTCCCCAGCCCGACCTGGGCCACCGTCAGGTCGGTGGTCATCAGGAAGAACAGGAAGGACAGCGGGGTGAACATGCCCGCGCCGAAGGTGTCCAGCGCCGTGGCGGCCACGATCCTGCCCTGGCCCGACAGGTCGGGGACCCCCAGGGTGCGGCGCCACCGCGCGGGCGCGGCGGGCGCCTCGGGTACCGGACCGCTCACGCCGGTGCCGCCCCGGTGAGGGCGATGCGGTGGCCGGCGTGCACGACCTTGGCCTCGATGTAGCGCCGGTTGCCGGCGCCGAGGAACACCCCGGTGCTCACCGAGTCGTGCACCTCGATGCCGGAGGCGGCCAACTGGGCGGCCTTGTCCGGGTTGTTGCTGAGCAGGCGGATGCCGTCGACGCCGAGCGCCCGGAGCATCTGCGCGGCGACCCGGTAGTCCCGCAGGTCGTCGGCGAAGCTCAGCCGGCGGTTCGCCTCGAAGGTGTCGAGTCCCTCGTCCTGGAGCACGTAGGCGTCCAGCTTGTTGTAGAGGCCGATGCCCCGCCCCTCCTGACGGAGGTACAGCAGGACCCCGCCCTCGGCCAGGCGGTCGGTGGCCTCGCGGAGCTGGGGACCGCAGTCGCAGCGGCCGGAGCCGAACACGTCGCCGGTGAGGCACTCCGAGTGCAGGCGCACCAGGGGGACGGGGGCGATCTCCTCGCCGAAGACGAGGGCGAGGTGTTCGCGGCCGTCGATCAGCCCGGAGAAGGTGACCATGCGGGCGGTCAGCGTGCGTCCGCCCGACTCGATGGGGACGGGGACCTCCGCGCGGATCTCGCAGCGGGGGACTTCGGAATCAGGGCTCTCGTCTACGGGAAAGGCCGTGGCCATCGGTATTCAACACCCTTCATGCGTACGTGCTGTGTGGTTCCGTGGGGGTGCGCGCCGACGGGCGGGCCGCGTCCGGGCATGGGGATGCCGCCGGGGCACGGTCCGGGGTCGGCGCGGGTCGGCGCGGTAGGTGCGGTCGGCGCGGTAGGTGCGGTAGGTGCGGTTCGGGGGCGTCGCGGGTCGGCGCGGTGGGTACGGGTCGGCGCGGTGGGTTCAGGTGGACAGGGCGAGTTGGGGATGGCGCCAGATGTGCCGGGCGGCGGGCAGTGCGGCCAGCCGCTCTCGCGGGAAGGCGGGTACCGGCCCGTGGGTGCGCCGGTCGTCCCGTCCGGCGGCGAAGCCCTCTTCGGCCAGGCCGGTCAGGCGCGTCACCCGCTGTTCGATCCACAGCCGGTGGTCGGGGTCGCCGGCCGAGCCGCCGAGGATCCAGCTGCGCAGGGCGACGCGGACCCGGGCGGGGGACGGCGGGTGCGCGGTGGGCGGGGTGTGCAGGCCGAGCAGGTGGCCGCCGTGCCAGATCTCCTCGCACAGCCACATCAGTGCGTCCGGGACGCGCAGTCCCGCCAGCCCGGCCCGGGCCTCCTGCCACCGCTGCGCGGCGCGCCCGGCGACGGGTGTGCCGCGCAGGTAGGCCTCGCGGGAGAGGAACAGCGGCTCGCCGTCCGTGCCGCCGGGGGCGGTGAGGATCACGTGGGCGTGGCCGTGCGGACGGTGGACGAGCACCGGCGGGGTCTGCGGCAGGGTGCCCGCACAGCCGCCACCGCCGGCCTCCGGGGCCTCGACGTCGTCGGCGAAGCAGGCCGAATGCCGGGGTCCGAAGCGGTCGTTGCCGATGATGCTGGCCGATCCGACGTGCTCCACCAGGTGCGGGACCGAGATGAGCACCCGGCGGTCGCGCGCGGCCAGCTCACGCGCCAGCACCACGTCGTCGGGTTCCGGCTCGGCGCCCTCCTTGGGCACCGCCGACAGCAGCGCCGTCACGTCGCGGCGGGGCAGGAGCAGCGCCAGGGTGGGCACCCACTCCCCCGGTACGGCGGGCACCCAGGAGGCGCCCTGGAGGGCGGCGGCCCGGGTCGCGGCGCCGTTCCAGGAATTCCAGTTGGCGTAGAAGGCGAGCGGGGTGTCCGGGTGCTCCGCGACGGCCGCCTCCACCCGCCGCAGGAAGTCCCGGCACGGCTCGACGTCGTCCTGGAGCACCAGGTGGTGGGTGGCTCCGGGGCGGATCCGGGACCACGCCGCGCGGGCGGTGCGCAAGGTGGTGGGCGGGCCGTTCGGGTCGGGGTCGACGGCGACCGTGGCCCGCCAGGGCCGCAGGGCCTCGGCGAGCCGCCCTGCCTCCGCCAGGCGCCGGGGGTGGGCCATGACGGCGGCGCTGATCACGGGCGCGCGCCCGGTGGCGGGGCTCAACGCGGCGCCCCTTCACCGGAGTCCGGGGCGGCCGGACCTGCCTCGGCCGTCTCCCGGACGCTGTGCCAGCCGCGTTCGCCGCGCGCCAGCTCCCATGCGGCGCGGTAGACGGCCAGGGCGCCGACCAGGTGCCAGGGCACGACCAGGGCCCAGGCCAGGCCGTCGGCCCGGTCGCGGTACTCGGGACTGCGCCGGGCGCCCAGGACGCAGGCCGCGTCGGCCAGCACCACGACGGCCGCGGCCCTGCGCGCCCGGGGCGAGAGCACCGCGGCGGCGAGGAGGGCCGGCAGCGCGGCCCTGGCCGCCATGCTGCCCACCGTGACGGCGCCCAGCAGGCGTCCGCGCGGGGAGAGTTCGGGCCAGGTGACCGCGACGGCCCGTAGCTGCCCCCGGGCCCAGCGGGCACGCTGGCGCAGGGCGGCGCCGGTGCGGTCGGTCGAGCTGACGCGTGACGGCCGGCGCAGGAAGCCGGTGGTGGCGCCGTCGCTCATCAGCCGAAGGGACCAGTGGTAGGACTCCTCGACGTCGTCCGAGCGGATCGGGCGCACCGTGTCCCAGGTGGCGCTCCACGCGTAGACGGAACTGCCCGCGACGACGTGGACGCCGGCGGCCCGGGCCAGTCCGCGCACGGAGGCGTGCCACACCGTGTCCTCGGCCGTCTTCACGCGTGAGGTCAGCCGCGGTCCGGGCTCTCCTACCTCCTCGGCCTGGACCAGCGCGTAGCCCTGTTCCAGGGCCCACACCGCTTCCGCGGGCTGGCCGGGGTCGGGTACGACGTCGGCGTCGACGACGGCGACGACCTCGCCGTCGGCGTGCGGGAAGGCATGGTTGAGGGCGGTGCCCTTGGGGCTCATGCTCGGCAGGCGCAGGACGCGCCAGTCCAGTTCGGGGCGGCCCGCGGCGGCCCGGGCGGCCTCGGCGCGCTCCGCCTCCGGCGCGTGCTCGGGGCCGTCGGCGACGAGCCAGAGCACCTGGAGCAGTTCGGCGGGGTAGTCCAGTGCGGCCACGGCCCGCGCCGAGCGGGCGAACGTCGCCCCGGTCTCGCGGTGGAAGGGCATCAGGAGCGTGAGGCGGCGGGCGGGCCGCCAGTCCGGTGGCGGCGGGGTCGCCGCGTGGGGGCGTAACGGCCAGGTGGGGACCAGGATGTCGGTCATCGGTGCCTCGACACCGACAGCGGCGAGGGTAAGCGTTTGCGCTCTTGCGTGGTGGACCGGGTCAAGGTGGTTCCTCCGTGAATGTCTGTCAGGTTCCAGCTGTAGGTTGGTCCGACGAGGCACCGGATCTGATCCGGTGGAGGGTTCCGCGGAGGGCGGACGCGCAGATCGACTCGGCCGTCGAAACCGGTTGGCTCCAAGATCGACGGCACACATTGGACTGTACCAATCGCCCGACGTCTGGCCAACCCCGTTCTTCGGCCGCTGCATTCGCGGTACAGCCGCGGTGCGGTCGCGCTCTCCCCCGCCTCGAGGAGCCATCGCATGCCCCGTCCCTACGTCCTGCTCTCGGCCGCCGTCTCCCTGGACGGCTGCCTCGACACCCCGCCCGGGCAGCCGCGGCTGCTGCTCTCCAACGAGGAGGACTTCGACCGCGTGGACTCCGTGCGCGCCTCCTGCGACGCGGTCCTCATCGGAGCCGGCACGCTGCGGGCCGACGACCCGCGGGTCCAGGTGGCCTCCGCCGGCCGGCGCGCGGCCCGGGTCGGCGCGGGCCTGCCCGCGCACCCGATGAAGGCCACCGTCACGCGCGGCGGCGACCTCGACCCGGACCGGCGGTTCTGGCACCACGGCGGCACGAAGGTCGTCTACGCGGTGGGCCGCGCCGCCCGGGACCGGGCCGTGGCCGCCGTCGGCGCCCTGGCCACGGTCCACCAGGTGGCGCAGGAGGACGTGTGGCCGCAGGTCCTGGAGCACCTGCACGGCCTCGGCGTGCGCCGGCTGATGGTGGAGGGCGGCGGTTCGGTCCACACCCAGTTCCTGCGCCAGGGGCTGGCGGACGAACTCCAGCTGGTCGTCGCCCCGGTCATCGTGGGCGGGGCGGACGCGCCCCGGATGTTCGGCCCGGGCGGCTACCCGGGCGGCCCGGAGCACCGGCTGGCGCTCGCCGAGTCGCGGCGGATCGGTGACGTGACCCTGCTGCGCTACGCCACCCACCGCCGCCCGGGGAGGGGCGCGCGGGCCACCGCCGCCGACGCGGTCTGGCTCGCGCAGGCCTGCGCGCTGGCGGCGCACTGCCCGCCCTCCACGACGGCCTTCTCCGTCGGGGCGGTCGTCGTCTC
Source organism: Streptomyces sp. NPDC058157 (assembly GCF_042884105.1). Taxonomy (NCBI): domain Bacteria; kingdom Bacillati; phylum Actinomycetota; class Actinomycetes; order Kitasatosporales; family Streptomycetaceae; genus Streptomyces; species Streptomyces sp. NPDC058157. The sequence goes on along the minus strand of NZ_JBHVUQ010000268.1, from coordinate 436 downwards.
CGCCGACGGCCGCGAGCTCGCCCGGGGCCACTCCCGCGAAGGGGGCGACCCGCGCGTCCACGCGGAACAGGCCGCACTCGCCAAGGTGCCCGGCGATCCCGGCCTGGCCGGGGCCACCGTCTACAGCAGCCTCGAACCCTGCGGGCGGCGCGCCTCGTCCCCGCACCCCTGCGCGGAGCTGATCGCCGCGGCCGGGATCCGGCGCGTGGTCACGGCCTGGCGGGAGCCCGACACCTTCGTGCCGGGCGCGAACGGCACCGAGCGGCTGCGGGAGCGCGGCATCACGGTGGTGGAGCTCCCCGAGTACGCGGAGGCGGGCCGGGCGCCCAACGCCCACCTGTCACCCGGCGAGTGACGGACGGCCCGGCCCGCGCCCCCGCGGGGCTCGGGCCGGGCCTTCGCGGAGCGCCGTCAGCGGGCGGCCGGTGTGCCCGCC
>NZ_JBHVUQ010000267.1:0-8274 GCF_042884105.1 Streptomyces sp. NPDC058157 | reverse complement strand
CCCCCGTACTCCCCCGTACTCCCCCGTTCTTCCCCCCGTACGACCGCCGGCGGCTACTCGCTGGCGATCGCGTTCAGGACGTTCATCCGGCCCGCCCGGAACGCCGGGACCAGGGCGGCGAACAGGCCCACCAGGGCCGAGCCCGCGAAGACCGCGAGGATCGTCGCCCACGGGATCTCCAGCACCTTCAGGCCCTGGAGCGCGAGGAGCTGCTGCGCGGTGGCGCCCCAGCCCATGCCCAGCCCCAGGCCCAGCAGGGCGCCGAAGAGGGCGATGACCACCGACTCCAGGCGGATCATCCGGCGCAGCTGGCGGCGCGAGAGGCCGATGGCGCGCATCAGGCCGATCTCACGGGTCCGCTCGACCACCGACAGGGCCAGCGTGTTCACCACGCCCAGCACCGCGACGACGATCGCCAGGGCGAGGAGGCCGTAGACCATGTTGAGCAGCTGCCCGACCTGGTCCTTGAGGTCCTTCTTGTAGTCGGTCTGGTTGAGCACCTTGTACTGCGGGTACTGGGCCATGGCCGCCTTCAGCGCCGTGTACGCGCTGTCGGCCTGCCCCTTCTGCGCCTTGGCCAGCAGCATGAACGGGCGCGGCAGCTGGTCGGCCGGCACGTTGGCCTCGGCGGTGGCGGTGCTGACGTACTTGACGCCCTTGTCGAGGTTGCCCTCGTCCAGGGTGATCGCCGCGACCCTCAGCTTGACGGTCTTGCCCCCGTTGAAGGCCACGCCCAGTTCGTCGCCGACCTTCACGTGGTGCTTGGCGGCGTACTCCGAGCCGACGGCCATCGCGCCGGGCGCGTACGCGTCCTGGTGCTGCCCGGCGGTCGTCTTGCGGCGGACGTCCTGGGCGTAGGAGGGGTCGGTGGCGCTGAGCCGGTCCTGGGCGGAGGTGCCGTCCGGGGCGGTGATCTTCGCCTCGACCTCGCGGTAGGCGGTGACGTGGTCCAGGCCCTTGACCCCGCGCATGGCCTGCTCGGCCTGCGGCATCAGCGGCTGGCCGCCCTGGGAGGCGACGATGTAGTCGGCGCCGACGGTGCGGTCGAGCTCGTCGGTGGCGGAGGCCACCATCGAGGAGCCGACGACCGACAGGCAGGCGACCAGCGCCAGTCCGATCATCAGCGCGGCGGCCGTGGCCCCCGTACGGCGCGGGTTGCGCAGGGCGTTGCGCTCGGCGAGCCGGCCGACGGAGCCGAAGGGCCGCAGGACGGGCGCGGCCAGCAGCCGGACGACGACGCCCGCCAGCAGCGGGCCGATCACGATGAACCCGATCAGGCTGAACAGGACGCCGAGGGCCAGCCACAGCGAACCGGCGGAGGCCTGGTCGGCGGCCGCGGCGAGGAACAGGGCCGCGGCGCCGGCGCCGGTGAGGACCAGGCCGAGGACGGCGCGGACCACGCCGGCCTTGCGGTCGCCGGGGGTGCCGGCGTCGCGCAGGGCGGCCATCGGGGAGACCTTGCCGGCCCGGCGGGCCGGGACGTAGGCGGCGACGACGGTGACGACGGTGCCCAGGAGCAGGCCGGTGACCGGGGTCGTCCAGCGGACCGTCAGGTCGCCGGTGGACAGGTGCATGCCCATCGAGCCCATGAGCTTCATCAGGCCGACGGCCAGGCCGACGCCCGCCGCGACACCGGCGGCGGAGCCGACGACGCCCAGCAGGAGGGCCTCCAGCAGCACCGAGCGGTTGATCTGGCCGCGGTCGGAGCCGATGGCGCGCATCAGGCCGATCTCGCGGGTGCGCTGGGCGACCAGCATCGAGAAGGTGTTGAAGATCAGGAAGATGCCGACGAGGAAGGCGATGCCGGCGAACCCGAGCATCACGTACTTCATGACGTCGAGGAAGCCCATGTCCTTCTTGTTGGCGGCCGTGGCCTCCTTGGCGGTCTGCAGCTTGTAGGTGTCCGCGCCGAGGACCGAGGCCACGTTCTTCTTCAGCTGCTCGTCGCTGACTCCGTCCTTGGCGGTGACGTTGACGTGGGTGAAGGTGCCGGGCGCGCCGAGCAGCTTCTCCTGGGCGGTGGCGGTGTCGAAGTAGACGATGGCCGCGCCCGGGTTGGTGACGGTGAAGGAGGCGATGCCGCTGATCTTCGCGCGGACGTCGCCGGTGACGGCGATGGTGCGCAGCTCGTCGCCGAGCCTCAGGTGGTGCTTGTCGGCGGTGTCGGCGTCGACCATCATCTCGGTCGGTCCGCGCGGGGCCCGGCCGGAGGTGATCTTCATCGACTTGAGTTCGCCGTCGTTCCAGTTGCCGGCGATGGTCGGGGCGCCGGTGGTCGACCCCATGTTCTCGTTCTTGGAGTCGACGACGGTGACGGCCGTGGACATGACGCCGCCCTCGACGGACTTGACCCCCTCGGCGCCGCGCACCTTCTCCACGGCCGAGCCGGGCAGCGTCTGCGGGCGGCCCCGGTTGGGGTTCTCCTCGCCGTCGGCCGGCTCCTTGGGGCTGACGGTGACGTCGGAGCTGGTGACGGCGAACAGCTTGTCGAAGGTGGTGTTCATGGTGTCGGTGAACACCAGGGTGCCGCAGACGAAGGCGACCGAGAGGAGCACGGCGACGGCGGACAGCGCCATGCGGCCCTTGTGCGCGAAGAAGTTGCGCCGCGCGGTCTTCATGACGGTCACGAGGTCCGCCCGCGCGCGTCGAAGTCCTTCATCCGGTCCAGGACCTGGTCGGCGGTGGGCCCGTACATCTCGTCGACGATGCGGCCGTCGGCCAGGAAGATGACGCGGTCGGCGTAGGAGGCGGCGACCGGGTCGTGGGTGACCATCACGATGGTCTGGGCGAGCTCGTCCACCGACTGGCGCAGGAAGCCGAGCACCTCGGCACCGGCCCGCGAGTCCAGGTTTCCGGTGGGCTCGTCGCCGAAGATGATCGCCGGGCGGGCGGCGAGGGCGCGGGCGACCGCGACGCGCTGCTGCTGGCCGCCGGACAGCTCGGTCGGGCGGTGCTTGAGGCGCCCGGCGAGGCCGACGGTCTGCACCACGCGGTCCAGCCACTGCGGGTCGGCCTTGCGGCCGGCGATGTCCATGGGGAGGGTGATGTTCTCCAGGGCGTTCAGCGTCGGCAGCAGGTTGAACGCCTGGAAGATGAAGCCGATCTTGTCGCGGCGCAGCTGGGTGAGCTTCTTGTCCTTCAGGCCGGTGATCTCGGTGTCCTCGAGGTGGATCTGCCCGCTGGTGACCGTGTCCAGGCCGGCCAGGCAGTGCATCAGGGTGGACTTGCCGGAGCCCGAGGGGCCCATGATCGCGGTGAACCGGCCGCGGTGGATGTCCACGTCCACGTGGTCGAGGGCGACGACGCGGGTCTCGCCCGAGCCGTACGCCTTGACGACCTGGCGCGCCCGTGCGGCCACGGAGCCGTGTCCCCCGCCGCTTCCGTGCCTGGTCTCGGTCATCGCCGTTGTCACTGCTTCTCCCCGTGTCGGTGTGGTGCGTGCGTGCCGCCGCCCACCGGTGTGTGCGCGTGCGTGCGTGCGTCGCCGTCGTGAAGTCTGCTGAACGGGGCGCGTCCGGCGCCCTGGTGCCCGTCGCCGTATCCGCCGGGGGTTAACCCCACCCCGCCCCCCGCGGCCCCGCCCATGTGAACCAGTTAAAGACGTGCGGGGCCCTTCGGCCTCCTCCGCCGGGACGAAAGTCCCCTGGGCCCAAATGCTGAGGGACCCCTAGGGGTCGTCCCCCCTTCGGCGGACCGGACGTAGGGGACACCTCCCGGGCCACCCCGCGTGAGATGGGGATTCCGCCCGGCGCACCCCGGTGAGAGGGTGTCTGCGCGGACGAAGGGAGAAGCCGGTGGAGACGGACGAGGGCGGGGGCGCGGCCTCCCGCGGAAGGCCGGCCGGCGCCTCCGGGGGAAAGGTTTCCGCCACGGAGGCGGACGCCGCCGTACCCCTACAGGGCCGGCCGCCGGCGAAGGTCGTCGCGTCGCTGATGCTGTGCATGGCCCTGGTCGCGCTCGACACCACGATCGTCTCGACCGCCGTCCCCCAGATCGTCGGGGACATCGGCGGGTTCTCCGTCTTCTCCTGGCTGTTCTCCGGCTACCTCCTCGCCGTGACCGTCACCCTCCCCGTCTACGGCAAGCTCAGCGACACCTTCGGCCGCAAACCGGTCCTGGTCTTCGGCACCGCCCTGTTCCTCGCCGGCTCGCTGCTGTGCGCGTCCGCCTGGGACATGGGCGCGCTGATCGCCTTCCGGATCGTCCAGGGGCTGGGCGGCGGCGCCCTGCAGAGCACCGTGCAGACCCTGGCCGCCGACCTCTACCCGCTGCGCGACCGCCCGCGCATCCAGGCCCGGATGACCACCGTGTGGGCGAGCTCCGCGCTCATCGGCCCGGCCCTCGGCGGGGTGATCGCCGGGTACGCGGGCTGGCGCTGGACCTTCCTGGTCAACGTGCCGATGGCCGGGCTGGCCCTGTGGCTGACCGTCCGCCACCTCGTCGAACCCCGGCGCTCCCCGGGCCGGCGCGGCCCCGTCGACTGGGCGGGGGCGCTCGGGATCTTCGCGTGCGGCGGGCTGCTGCTGTTCGCGCTGGTGCAGGGCGGGGTGGCCTGGCCGTGGCTGTCGGCGCCCTCGCTGGGGCTGCTGGGCACGAGCGCGGTGCTGGCGGGGGTGGTGGTGCGGGTGGAGCGCAGGGCCGCGGACCCGATCCTGCCCGGGTGGGTGTGGCGGCGGCGGACCATCGCCGCCGTCAACCTGGCGATGGGGGCGCTGGGGCTGCTGATGGTCGCCCCGATGGTGTTCATGCCGACCTACGCGCAGTCCGTGCTCGGGCTCGGGCCGGTGGGGGCGGGGCTGGTGGCGGGGCTGATGACGCTGAGCTGGCCGCTGTCGGCCGCCGTCTGCCAGCACGTGTACCGGCGCATCGGCTTCCGCGACACCGCCGCCCTGGGAGTGGGGCTGGCCGCGGTGGTGCTGTTCGCCTTCACCCTGCTGCCGTATCCCGCGCGGGCCTGGCAGCCCGCGGTGATCATGCTGCTGCTGGGGGCGGCGCTGGGCCTGTTCCAGCTGCCGCTGGTGGTCGGGGTGCAGTCCACGGTGGGCTGGGCGGAGCGCGGTACGACCACCGCCTCGGTGCTGTTCTGCCGCACCGTCGGGCAGGCGGTGGGGGCCGCGCTGATGGGGGCGGTGGCCAACGCGACCGTCGCCGCACGGCTGGGACGGGACCACCTGCCGGGGCTGCCGCACCGGCTGGACGACGTGTCACGGGCCCTGGCCGAGCCGGGCAGCCTCTCGCGCGCCGCCTCGGAGCACCTGCGGGGGGCGGTGGCGGCCGCGGTGCACCACATCTTCCTGGGGGCGGCGTTCGCGGGGGTCGCGGCGGTACTGGTGCTGCTGCTGGTGGCGCCCAGGCGGTTCCCGGTCCTGCCGGAGCACGAATGACGGCTGCTTGACAACTTGTCATGCCCGCCCTGCTCGGGTGAGGCTCTCCCCAGGACCGCACCCCGGGGGGACGACATGACATCCGCACTCTTGGCACTGGCGTTACTGGCCGCCCTGGCCGGCCCCGTCATCCTGCGCCTGTACCGCAGGCCCGGCTTCGTCACCGGACGCGACGGCCGGCTCTCCACCTCGACCACCCTGGCCCTGGCCTGGACGGTGGTCCTGGTCTGGCTGCTGCTCACGATCCTCGGCTACGGGCTGACGGCGGGCGGCGGAACCGGCTACTTCCGCGGTGCACACGGCCCGCTGTCCGCCCTGACCACCGTCTACCTCCCGCTGCTCGGCGGCCCGTACGTCGCCCTGATCGCGGCCAAGACGGTCGTCGGGATCCGGGTGGAGAACGGCACCCTGGCCAAGCCGGCCCCCAGGCCCACCGCCACCGGACGCCGCCCGCTGCGGGAGCTCATCGCCAACGACAGCGGCCGCACCGACCTCGTGGACCTCCAGTACGTGGCCCTGAGCGCGGTGACGATGCTCTACGTCGTCCTGTTCTTCCTCTCCGACGTGGGCGCCGGGCTGCCCGAACTCCCGGGCGAGATCTGGGCGCTGACCGGCGCTCCGGCGGGGGCGTACCTGGTGAACAAGATGGCCACCCGCGGCAACCCCGTCATCACCCACGCCGCCGTCACCCCCGACGGCGTCCTCACCGTCGAGGGCGGCGGCTTCACCGACCCGCGCCTCACGGTGGACGACACCCCGCTCCCGGCGGCCCAGGACCCGGCGACGGGCACCCTGACGGCCGCCCTCCCGCCGGACACCAAGCCCCCGTTCACGGTGGTGGTCACCTCCCGCGGCCTGCGCAGCGACCCGTACCACCACGCACCCGCACCGGCCTCGGCCACCACCACCGGGCCCTCCGCCGGGCCCGCCGCCGGCTAGACCCCGTCCACCCTGGTCAGGGTCAGCTTGCCGATCCAGTCCAGCTCCCCGGGGTACTCCCACTCCTCCGGGTCCGCGAGCACCGCCGGCAGATCGGCGCGGTCGACCAGCGGGCCCGGCTGGAATCCCGGATCGCCGTTGGGCGCGGTCCACGGGACCACCCGGTGCACCTGGACCAACCCCCGGTCCACGAGGCCCAGCAGGATCGGGACCAGATGGGAGACCGGCTTCTCCTTGTCCTCCTCCACCAGGTCCCCCCAGACCCCGGGCAGGATGTCGATCTCCGTGGCGTTCAGCACGAACGCGTACTCGTTCTCGGTCAGCGCGTCCCAGTCCATCAGGCCCGCTCCCCCTTGTGCCGGGCGTGGTAACGGGCCACCCGGGCCCGGTTCCCGCAGGCCGACGACACGCACCAGCGCCGGCGGGGGTGGGCCGGCAGGAACAGCAGCACGCAGTCCTCCGCCTCACACCCGCGCACCGACCCCACCCGCGCGTCCGTCAGCAGGTCCACGACCGCCTCCGCCAGCTCCGCGGCCAGCCGCGCCGCCGGGGCGGCCTCGCGGTGCGGGGCGGCCGCCGGACCGGTCAGCGCCGACCAGTACAGCTCGCGGGACACGGGGGCCGCGGCGAGGACCGCGTTCAGCGCCTCCAGCTCCGCGGCCGGCGGCCGCTCACCGTGCCGGACCGCCTCCAGCAGCGGCCCCGCGACCTCCCGCACGGCATGCACGGCGGCCACCTCGGCCTCCCCCACCTCGGCGACCCGGCCCAGCCGGTCGCCCTCCACGGCCAGCCAGGCGGCCAGGCCGGCCCGGTCGGCGATCAGATCACCGGCACCGGTCGGCCGGGTGTTCAGCAGGTCGAGCGCCAGGGGCTCACCGGTCAACGGAAAGAACGTCACCGGCTAATGCTACCAACTCCCCTTGACACATTAGCGATTCCTGCCCGAAGCTAATGCCACTTGACGACCTGGAGGCATGTGATGATCGCGCACCGCACCGTCGACGTCGCCGGCGTGACCGTGGCCTACCGCGAAAGCGGCCCCGCCGACGGCCCCGTCCTGCTGCTCCTGCACGGCTTCCCCACCGCCTCGCACCAGTTCACCCGCCTGATGGACGCCCTCCGCGACACCCCGTACCGGCTGATCGCCCCCGACTACCCCGGCTTCGGCCGCACCGACACCCCGGCCGGCTTCACGTACACCTTCGACCGCCTCGCCGACATCGTGGAGGGGTTCACCGACGCCCTCGCCCTCGACCGGTTCGCCCTCTACGTCTTCGACTTCGGCGCCCCCGTCGGCCTCCGCCTCGCCACCCGCCGCCCCGAACGCGTCACCGGCCTCATCGTCCAGAACGGCAACACCTACGACGAGGGACTCTCCGACGCCGCCCGCCAGTTCGCGGGACTTCGGCGGGAGGTCCCGGGCAACGAGGAACGGGTGCGCCGCCTGTTCACCGCCGAGGGCACCCGCTTCCAGTACGAGACCGGGGTCGCGGACCCCGCCCTGATCTCCCCCGACAACTGGACCCTCGACGTCCACTACCTCGGCCTGCCGGGGCGCGAGGACGCGCAGGCCGACCTCGCCTTCGACTACGCCTCGAACTTCGCGCACTACCCGGCCTGGCAGGCCTGGCTCCGCGACTCGGGCGTCCCCGTACTGGTCGTCTGGGGCGCGGGCGACCCCTTCTTCACCCCTGCCGGGGCGAAGGCGTACCTGCGGGATGCGCCGGGGGCGGAGGTCCACGTCTTCGAGGGCGCCGGGCACTTCGCCCTCGAAACCCACCTGTCCGAGATCACCCCGCTGATCGACGACTTCCTGACCCGCCTCTGACCATCCCCGGCCCGAAGCTCCCCGCCCCGCCCTTCCTCCGTTCCCTGGGCTCCGCCCAGACCCCCCGAGATCGCAGACATCCCGCCTGCGGACCGCGTCGGGGGGGGGGGGCCCCCCCCCCCC